>DASXHG010000415.1:0-3122 GCA_036488625.1 Solirubrobacteraceae bacterium
CCGGTGCCGAAGGCCTGGCCGGGGTCGATGACCACGTCGATCGGGGTCTGGGCCGCGGGTTCCCACGGCGGCCGCACCGTGAGCCGGCCCTCGAGCACGAGCGGGCGATGAAAGCTGCGCCAGCGCTCCGACCAATCGTCAGGGATCTCCTCGGTGCGGACCTCGATCAGGGCCCCTCCCCCGCCCGCGACGGCGGTAACGTCGGGCAGCGCCGGCAGCTCACCCGGCGCTCCGTACAGGGCGTACTCGATCACGCCCGGCTCGGGCGCGCATTCCTCGACGCCGCTGGGCGCCAGTTCGAGCAGCTCCGCCAGGACGAGCTCGGCGTCCTCGCGCCGGACCCGCACGGCAAGGCGCAGCACGATTCGAACCCGGGTTAGCCGCCGAAGGCGCGCCTGAGCTTCCCGAACACGCCCTCCTCGGTGCGAAGGTTCTCGTCGGTCAGGCTCTCAGACAAGCGCTCGAGCAGCTCCCGCTGATCGCGCTTGAGGCGCTTGGGCACAACCACGTTGACCACCACCTGGAGATCGCCGTGGCGGCGCCCGCGCAGAGCAGGCATGCCCTGTCCGCGGATCGCGAAGGTCTCATTGGGCTGGGTGCCGGCCGGTATCTCGAGCTCAGTCGTGCCCTCGATCGTCGGGACCTCGACCGTGGTCCCCAGCGCCGCGAGCGGGGCCGAGACGTCAACGACGGTGACCAGGTCGTCCTGATTGCGGACGAACCGCGGGTCCTCCTTGACCCGGACCTGGACGTAGAGGTCGCCCGCCGGGCCGCCATGTTCGCCGGCATGGCCGCGCCCTCCGATGCGGATCCGCTGGCCGTCCTCGATTCCGGCCGGGACGTCGACCGACAGCGTCACCCGCTGGGCCCGCCGTCCCCGTCCGTGGCAGACATGACACGGCTCCTTGGGCACGCGCCCATCGCCGCCACAGACATCGCAGACCGTCGCCCGGACCATCTGACCGAACGGCGTTCGAGTCACGGCCCGCAGCTGGCCGGTGCCCTGGCAGCGGGGGCAGGTCTCGATCGGCGTCCCCGGCTCCGCGCCGTTGCCGTGGCAGTGCTCGCAGAGCTCGATGGCGTCAAAGGCGACGTCGGTCTGGGTACCGCTGGCCGCCTCGGCGAGGCTGATCTCGGCCCCCACGGCGACATCGCCGCCGGCCGAGGACCCGAAACCGCCCCCTCCGCCGCCCCCGAAGGCACCGCCGAAGGCGCTGCCGCCAAAGAAGGCCTCGAAGATGTCGGCCACCGACCCGAAGCCCTCGAAGTTCGGGGAATAGCCGCCGCTGCGCAGACCATCGTGCCCGTAGCGGTCATAGGTGGCGCGCCGCTCCGAGTCCGACAGGACCTCGTAGGCCTCCGCCGCTTCCTTGAACTTCTCCTCGGCCTCCGGATCGTGGCTGTTGACGTCGGGGTGCAGCTCCCGGGCCAGGCGGCGGAAGGCCTTCTTGATGTCGGCCTCGCCGGCGTCGCGGGAAACGCCGAGAACCTCGTAATAGTCGCGTGGCATCTGAGAAGCGCTCATTGGAGACGGGGCCAGATCAATCTCATCGGGTTTCGTAGAGGTCGGCGACGAAGTTAGACAGCTGGGCTGCCGCCTCGCGCACGGCGCGGATCGCCCCCCCGTAGTCCATCCGCAGCGGGCCGATCACCGAGACGGTACCCAGACTGCGCTGCGGCAGCCCGTAGCTGGCGGCGACCAGGGCCAGCGACCGCAGGGCCGGCTCGGGATTCTCGGCCCCGATCCGCACGGCGACATCGCGGGGCACGATCAGCGCCGAGCGCAGGACCTCGAGCAGCGCCACGCGGCGCTCGAGCATGTCCATGAGCAGGTTCAGATCCGACACGTCGCCCATGCGTCCGAAGGCCAGCAGCTTGGCCGTCCCGTCGACGTACAGGCTGTTGCCCTGGGCCGAGGCCTCGAGCTCGGTGAAAACGGGTGACAGCGCGTTCAGGAACTCGTGCTCGGTGACCGGCAGCGACGGATCGGCCAGCCGTTGCCCGAGCATCCGCGCGCCCAGCCCGAGCCCGACGAGGCGCTCGTTGAGGTAGCTCGCCGCCCAGTCCGCCAGACCCGTGTCGACGGGGCGCGGAAAGGTGAACAGGCGCTTGGTCACGCCGCCGGTGGATGTGATCACGACGACCATGAGGACCTGGGGCTGCAGGGCCAGCACCTCGATGTGGCGGATCGTCGAGGTCTCGATCGGCGGCGCGGTGACGATCGCCAGCAGGTCCGTGACCTGCGACAGCGTCTCGGTCGTGACGCGCATGGCCTCGTCGATCTCGCGCCGCACGAGGCTCAGCGAGAGCGGCGGACCGGCCGGCTCGGCCGGGAGCAGGCGGTCGACGAAGTAGCGGTAGCCGGCCTCGGTCGGCACGCGTCCGGCCGAGGTGTGGGGATGGGCCAGCAGGCCGAGCTCCTCGAGACTGGCCAGCTCGTGCCTAATCGTCGAGGGGCCCCATTCGAAGGTCGCGCTCAGCGCCTTTGAGCCCACGGGCGCGCCGCCCTCGAGGTACTCCTCGACGAGCCGGCGCATAACCAGTTCCTGGCGTTCGGTCAGCACGCTTCGATTGTAGGTCGGCGCCTGGAGACTTCGGGCGCCTCGGGGCACCGACGTCCGGGAGCTTCGGGCCGGCACCGGCGCGTGTCGCGGCTTTAGTCCAGCCGGATCTCGGCCTGTCCGTTGCGGATGATCCGCTTGCCGCTCTGGACGGCCTCGGACTCGACCCGCGCGCGTCCGGACTCGATTTCCATGACGGTTCCGTGAACGACGATCTCTTCCTCGAGCGCTCCGAGGCCCCGAAACTGGACCGACAGAGACTCGAGGCGATCGGGGCCACCGAGGGCCTCGGTGTGAGCACGGGCGACCTGGGCCATCGTCCACAGGCCATGCAGGATCCGCCCCGGCAGACCGACCTGGCGGGCGAACTCCTCGTCGATGTGGATCGGATTGAAGTCGCCCGAGGCGCCCGCGTACCGGACGGTCACGTAGCGGTCGGGTGTGACCTTGAGCTCGAACTCGTCTCCGACCTTCACGGGCGTCCCTCCTGATCCGCGGAGCCGCGCACGGTCAGCCCCCGCGCACGATGTTGGTCCAGGTCCCGGTGCAGACGGTCTCCCC
>DASXHG010000003.1:0-7042 GCA_036488625.1 Solirubrobacteraceae bacterium
CGCCGAGCCGCTGCGGCGGATCGGAGCCGCGCTCGGACCCGATCGCGAGGTCGTCTACGTGCCCGGCAACCACGACCACCACGTGCTGGCGGGCTGGTTTGACCGTCGCGCCCGCGCCGCCGCCAACGGGGGTTCTGAGGCCGGCGCCAGCGGCGACCCGGCGGTCGGCGCCACCGCCGACCCCGAGGCCCGGCGTGCTCCGCCGCTCGCGCTCAACGATGAAGCGCAGCCGATCGCCGAGGAGACGCTCGGACAGCTCCGCGCGCTCCTCTCGCCGGCGCGCTTCTCGATCCGGTACCCAGGCCTGTGGCTGCGTGAAGACATTTACGCGACGCACGGGCATTACCTCGACGTCCACATGACGATGCCGACCCTGGAACGCCTCGGCGCCGGGGTGATGGGCAGGATCACCGGGCACCGGATCGGCGAGTTACGAACTCCGGACGACTACGAGGCCGTGCTGGCCCCGATCTACGCCTGGATTCACGCCATGGCCCAGCGTCTGCCCGAAGACCGCAGCGGCAACCTGCACGGGGGCTCGGTGCGCGGCTGGCGTGCGCTGACCGGACCGGGCCGGCGCAGTGTCCGCAGCCGGGCGATGGCGGCCGCCTTCCCCGTCCTGGTGGCGGCGCTGAACCGAGCGGGAATCGGGCCGCTGCGGGCGGAGCTGTCCGGGACGGCGTTGCGTCAGGCCGGGATCCGCGGGATGGAGGCAGTCGCGGCCGAGCTCGGGCTGGTCGCCCCGTATCTGATCTTCGGGCATACCCATCGCGCCGGACCGCTGCCGGGTGATCAGCGTGGCGAGTGGACGACGGCCGGCGGCAACGCGCTCGTCAACTCGGGCTGCTGGGTTCAGGAGCCGAGCTTCACCGGCTCGGATCCGAGCCGGAGCCCGTATCGGGTCGGGTTCGCGGTCTGGGTCGAGGAGGCCGGGGCGCCGCGGCTGGTCAATCTGCTCGACGGCTGAGCGCGCGGTCCGCTGTCTGGTCAGGCCAGCCCGGGGACGAAGCACACCGCGAAACACTCGACGCCGCCGCCGACCTCCAGCGCGAGCTCCCCGCTGGTGCTGCGGTCATGGGCGATCAGCCGGTAGGCCCCGGGGTGATCGACGCGGATCTCGTGACCGTTGGCGGTCACTGTGCCGCTGCCGTCGAGCACGGCCCACACCTCGCCGGCCTCGTAAGGCCCGCTGTAGGGGCCGGCGACGTCGTCGCTCTGCAGCGCGAGGTCGGCCCCCGGCTGATCGGTCGGCCGCAGCGGCGCCAGCGGCTCGGCATCGATGCCGAGGAGCTCCTGGATCGCCTCCTCGGTCTCCGTGTAGCCACCCTCGCCGTAGTGAAATTCGAACAGCCGGCTCTCGCCGTCGAACAGGTAGCGCGCGGGCCAACCGAGATTGCCGTACTCCTTCCAGACGTCGAAGCTCTCGTCGACGATCACCGGATAGGAGAGCCCGAGCCGGGCCACTGCCTCCTCGACCGCCTCCGGGGCGGCTGAAGGCGGAAAGCCCGAGGCGTGCACCCCGATCGTGCGCAGCCCCTGCTCGCGGTAGCGCTCGTCCCACGCCTGCACGTAGGGGAGGGTGCGCAGCGAGTTCGGACGGCAGAAGTCCCAGAACTCGACCAGCACGGGGCGCCCGCGCTGCTGATCCATGCGCAGCGCGGCGGAGTTGATCCACGGAAGCTTGGCCGGGAACGGGGGAGCGAAGATGTGGTCAACCGGGGGTCGCACGGGTGGCGATCGTAAACCCGCGCGGACTCGAGCCGGCGGGCCGACCCTCGTACATGCCAGAGCAGTTATATTCCAGATCAGGCATCTAACCCCGAGGCCAGGAGATCTCATGCCCACCACTGGTCGATACTCCGACGACGACGGACACCCGCGGATCCGCTTCGAGCGCACCTACCCGCACCCCGTGGATGCGGTCTGGTCGGCGATCAGCGACCCCGCTCGACTGCAGCAGTGGTTCCCAACCACCGTCGAGTGGGCCGAGCTCACTCCGGGCGCGGCGATTCGCTTTCGCTTCGCTGAGCCCGATTATCCCGACATGACAGGAGAAGTAAGCGAGGTGAGCGCGCCCACCCGGCTCGCGTTCACGTGGGGCGACGACCAGCTGCTGTTCGAGCTCGCCCCCGCGGAGTCGGGCGCCGCCTGCCGGCTGGCGTTCACGGTCCTCCTCGACGCGGCCGAGAAGGCGGCCCGGGACGGCGCCGGGTGGGAGTCCTGCCTGGACGCGCTGGGCCGGGTGGCGGGCGGCGAGCGCCCGCAGCGGCCGCTGCCCACGGACGACTGGCGCGACCACTACGAGGCCTATCAGAGGCTCGGCTTCCCGGTCGGCGCCGAGGTGCCCGAGACGCACGCCTGACCCCTCTTCACACCGGCTCATCGCCGCTACACTCTCTGAAGTATTGAATACCGACTGCCTTTGAGGTGTTTTCAGCGATGAGTCCGTCTGGAGCCGAAGTTCTCCGCCAGATCAAGAGCAGGATCGAAGAGGTCGATCCGTCGGTCGTGCGCGAGCAGGTTTCCAATGGCGCCGTGGTGATCGACGTGCGCGAGGCCGAGGAGTGGTCGACCGGTCACATCCCGGGCGCCAAGCACGTCCCCAAGTCCTACCTGGAGTCCCGCATCGAGGGCGCCGCGCCGGAGCGCGATCAGCACGTGATCCTCTACTGCCAGTCGGGCAACCGGTCTGCCTGGGCGGCCCGAACCCTGATCGAGGATCTCGGCTACGAGAACGTCGAGTCGATGACCGGCGGAATCACGCTGTGGAAGGACCGTGGCTACGAGGTCGAGCAGCCCCGCACGCTGACCGCTGAGCAGCGCGATCGCTACTCGCGTCACCTGCTCCTGCCCGAGGTCGGGATCGAGGGACAGCAGAAGCTGCTCGACGCCAAGGTCCTGCTTCTCGGGGCGGGCGGCCTCGGCTCGCCGGCGGCCCTCTACCTGGCCGCGGCCGGGGTCGGGACGCTGGGCATCGTCGACGACGACACCGTGGACCTGTCAAACCTGCAGCGCCAGGTGATCCACAACTCTGAGCGCGTCGGCGTGCCCAAGGTCGACTCGGCGGAGGAGACGATCAAGGCGCTCAATCCGGACGTCGACGTGCGCAAGTACCCGGTCCGGCTCGGGGCTGAGAACATCATGGACATCCTGCCCGGTTACGACATCGTCGTCGACGGGCTGGACAACTTCCCGACCCGGTATCTGCTCAACGATGCGTCGGTGCGTCTCCAGATCCCCGTCGTCTCGGCGGCGATCCTCGGCTTCGAGGGCCAGCTTTCCGTCTTCAAGCCCTACGACGGGCCGTGCTACCGGTGCCTGTTCCCGGTTCCGCCGCCGGCCGAGCTGGCCCCGTCCTGCGGCGCCAATGGTGTCCTGGGCGTGCTTCCGGGCACGATGGGCCTGCTGCAGGCGACCGAGGTCATCAAGCTGATTCTGGGCGAGGGCGAGCCTTTGATCGGCCGCCTGCTCATGTATGACGCCCTGGCCGCCCGGGTGACCGAGGTCAAGGTCCGCCGCGACCCGGACTGCCCGATCTGCTCGCGCCATCCGGAGGAGATCGCCGACGAGGAGCTCGGCGTGTTCCCCGACTACGAGGCGTTCTGCGCCGGGGCTCATTAGCCCCCGGCGGCTGGCGCCAACCGACTAAGCTCGCGCCCCATGGCCACGATTCGAATCCCTCCCGTACTCCGGGCCGCCGTCGGCGGCGAAAAGGAGCTCAGCGCCAACGGTGACTCCGTCGGCGAGATCCTGCGCTCGGTCGCCGACAGCCACCCCGAGACTCAGACTCAGCTGTTCTCTCCCGACGGCGGTCTGAACCGCTACGTCAACGTCTATCTCAACGACGAGGATGTCCGCGTCCTCGACGGACTGGACACGGCGGTCGGGTCGAGTGACACGCTGGTGATCCTGCCCGCGATGGCCGGGGGCAGGGGCTGAAACCGGGGCGCCACCGGCCTCTGGCACCTCGCTACACTTCGTAAAGCAATGGCGGCCGAGAGCCTGCAGAACAAGCCGTGCGGGGGGCGTTACGGCGACATCATCCAGTCGATCGGCCATACGCCGCTGATCGAACTCAAGCGCCTCAGCCCGAAGCCGGGCGTGAGGATCTGGGCCAAGCTGGAGTCACGTAATCCGACCGGCTCGGTCAAGGATCGCGTCGCCCGCGCGATGATCGAGGACGCCGAGGAGAAGGGGCTGATCGCCCCCGGCCAGACGATCCTCGAGCCGACCTCGGGCAACACCGGTATCTCGCTGGCCATGATCTGCGGCCGCAAGGGCTACGACCTCAAGGTCGTGATGCCCGAGAACGTCACCCCGGAGCGCACCGAGCTGCTGCGCATGTACGGCGCCGACATCGTCTATTCCGAGGGCTCCAAGGGCTCAAACGGGGCGGTCGAGAAGGCGCTCGACATGGCCGAGAGGGATTCCTCGTACTACATGCCCTACCAGTACGCCAACCAGGCCAATCCCAACGCCCATTACAACGGCACGGCGCTGGAGATCCTCGAGGAGCTCGACGAGGTGAGCGCGTTCGTGGCCGGCCTGGGCACCGGCGGGACGCTGATGGGCAACGGTCGCCGCCTCAAGGAGGAGTTCGGCGACGACGTCAAGATCGTCGCCGCCGAGCCCATGCAGGGCGAACCCGTCCAGGGCCTCAGGTCCCTGGAGGACGGCTTCATTCCGCCGATCATCGATCTCAGCCTGCTCGACCGCAAGATCTTCGTCACCAACCACGATGCGATCGTCTGGACGCGCAAGCTGATGGACGAGGAGCGCCTGTTCGCCGGGGTCTCCTCGGGCGCGATCGCCCGCGTCGCGGTCCGCATCGCCGGCGAGCTCGACGAGGGCAACGTGGTCTTCATCGTCTGCGACGACGGCTGGAAGTATCTGTCTTCCGGTATCTACACCCGTCCCATCGAAGAGGTCGAGAACCTAGATTCCACCGTCTGGTGGTAGCCGGGGACGACGAGCAGGGGCCGCAGAGCGCGGCGCCGCGCCGGGCGCTGCTCAAGCAGGCCGCAGGCGGATTGGCGGGCCTGGCGGCGCTCGCCGTCAGCGGGTGCGGGGCGGCAGCCAAGGCCCCGCAGCAGTCGGTCAAGCACGCCCCTCAGCCGGTCCGGTCGGGCGATGTCGCCGTGCTCAACAGCCTGCTCGACCTGGAGCGCCGGACCGTGGCCGCCTACACCGCCGGGCTCCCGCTGCTGCTGCGTCCCGAGGCCAGGACGGCCCGCCAGTTCCTGGATGAGGAACTGGAGCACACCGGCGAGCTGCTGTCGCTGATCAAGGCCGCCGAGGGAGTGCCGTCCGCGCGGCAGCCCAGCTATGACCTCGGCCATCCGCGTACGCCCGATGATGTGCTGGCCCTGCTGCACGGCCTCGAGCGAGCTCAGGTCGCCGCCTACCTGGCCGCGATCCCCCGGTTGTCGCCGGGCGTCGTCCGGGCTGCGGTGGCCTCGATTCTGACCAGCGATGCCCAACATCTCGCCATCCTCCGCCTCGCCCAGGGACAGGTCGCCGCTCCCTCGGCCTTCGTGACCGGCCGTGACTGAGCCCCGCACGACTGGCCCGGCCCGCCGGGTGAGCCCAGCAACGGGTCTGACCCGGCGCCAGATCATCGCGCGGGGCGGAGTGGGCACCGCGGCCCTCGCCGCGGGCGCCGCCACGCTGTCGGTGACCCACGCGTCGGCGGCCGTGCCGCAGTCCGACGCTGATCGCCTGCGGCGTCTGATCAGCGTCGAGATGCTGATCCTCTACTGCTACGAGCGCATCCTGCAAGGTCCGCTGCTCGACCCCCGCGCCCGGCGTCTGATCGAGCCCCTGCCCGCGCACGAGACCGCCCACATCCACGCGCTGAGCGCGCGCCTGACCGCCCTCGGGGGCACGCCGCCGCCTCCACCGGCGAGCGACAAGCACGCCGACCGCGACCTCGGCCGCCGCGGCGTGGTCGGCCGCCTCGGCCAGCTCAACGGAGAGCACGATGCTCTGCACCTGCTCCTGGCCGTGGAAGAGGTCGTGGTGGGGGCGTATTTCGTAGCTCTGACCAAACTGGCCGACCCCCGCCTCGTCACGCTGGCGGTGCAGATCATGGCCAGCGACGCTCAGCACGAGGCGCTCATCGGCGAGGCGCTGTATCCCGGCGACGCCCAGAAGGCGGTCCCCTCCGGGCTCGTCCAGGGAAGGCAATGAACCCGCTGCTAGCCTCGCCCGCGATGCGGATCTCCCGCGCTCTGTACGACGAAATGGTCGCTCACGCCCAGGCGGATGCACCGAACGAATGCTGCGGGATGATCGCCACCACCGACGGTGAGGCGGTCGAGGTCTACCCGGCCGAGAACGCGGCCCACAGCGCGCTGCGCTATGAGATCGACGGGGCCGAGCAGTACCGGATTCAGATGGCGATCGATGACGCCGGGCACGACCTCGGCGCGATCTACCACTCGCACACGCGCAGCGCGCCCTATCCGTCGCAGACCGACATCAACCTGGCCTTCTATCCCGAGGCGCTGTACGTGATCGTGGGGCTGGCCGGCGCCGAGCCCGAGGTCAAGGCCTACGAGATCCGCGACGGCCAGGTCCAGGACGCGGAGCTGACGATCAGCTGATGGGCACGCCGCCGGGCAAGCTCGATGAGCTGCACTGCCCTGGTTGCGGTTCACGGTTCGAGGCCAGCGAGCGTTTCTGCCCGACCTGCGGCCTGCCGCTGGTCCAGGATGAGGACCTGGCCCTGGCGCCCGAGACCTCAGCCCGGCACGAGCGGGCGCGCAAGATCAAGCCGCAGCTCGGCGAGGGGCCGCTCGTGCGCGTGGCCGGCGCCCGCAACCAGGCCGAGGCGGAGTTCATTCAGGGGCTCCTGCTCGAGGAGGGGGTGCCGAGCCTGATCCGCCGCAGCGCCGGCTTCGACGTGCCCGACATGCTCGCCGCCGGTCCCCGAGACATCCTCGTGCCCTCGAGCGGCGTCGACACCGCGCGCGAGGTCCTGCTCCAGGCCGAGCTGATCGGCACCGAGCGCAGCGGATCGGTCGTTTCGCCGTGGCGATTG
>DASXHG010000026.1:0-2658 GCA_036488625.1 Solirubrobacteraceae bacterium
TCGAGCCGGCGCCCCTGGGGGAGATCAAGCCCGAGCTGATGGAATCGGTGCTCGAGATCTCCACCGATCCGTGTCACGACATCACCGAGGCCGGCGACCAGCTGCGCGCGCTGCGAGCCCAGGTCGCCCAGACTGCCTCCAACAAGGGCATGGCCATCGGCTCGGCGGGCACGCATCCGTTCGCGATGTGGGAGGACCAGCGGATCGTGGCCCGGCCCCGCTATCGCGACCTGATCTCGGCCCTGCGCTTCGTGGCCCGGCAGGAGCTCATCTTCGGCATGCACGTCCACGTCGGCGTCGATAACCCCGACAAGGCGATCCACGTCGCCAACGGGATGCGCGTCCACATGCCGATCTTGCTCGGCCTGTCGGCCAACTCTCCCTTTTGGCGGGCCGACACGACAGGCATGGCATCGACCCGCACGCCGATCTTCCGCGCCTTCCCCCGGGTGGGGATCCCGCCGACCTATGCCGACTGGGCGGACTACGAGCGGCGGATCGAATTCATGATTGCCGCCGGCGTGATCGAGGACTACACCTACCTCTGGCACGACGTGCGGCCCCACCCGACGTTCGGGACGGTCGAGGTGCGGGTGATGGACTCCCAGACTCACGTCGAGCACTCGCTGGGCCTGGCCGCGCTAGTCCAGGCCCTGGTCCGCGAGCTCTCGGAGCACTTCGAATCCGGGCAGGCACTGTCGAGCTACCCGTTCGAGATGCTGGACGAGAACAAGTGGCTGGCTGCCCGCCACGGGCTCGAGGGCGAGCTCGTCGATCTGCCCAGCTCCGACCGGGTGGCCACTCGCGCCCTGGCGCGCCGGCTGATCGACCGCATGCGCGAGTACTGCCAGGACCTGGGTTCCGAGCGCGAGCTCGAGGCGGTTGAGGACCTGCTCGCCCGCGGTAACGGGTCATCGCGACAGGTGGTGGTCTACGAGGCCAACCACGACCTGCGCGAGGTCATGGCCGAGATCGTCGCCGCCACGTCTGCCTAGCTTCAGCGCCGCTGACTTCCGAGCCGCGGGCCGAGTCCAGAAACTCCGCTCGGCGCCCTCGTCGCGGTTCTACAATCGACTCGTGAGCACCGGCGGGCAAGAGCTATTCGTCGTCTGCAAGAACTGTGGATCCGAAGTCAGCTCCTACATCACGGAATGCCCGTACTGCGGCAACCGTCTGCGCAAGCGCGCGCCCAAGCTTGACCGCGGCGGACAGCCCCAGCGGCGCCGGCCGCGCCGTTCGCCGCCGCCGCTGCTGACCCGGCTGCGCCAGAACGAGATTCCCGGGATCCGGGGGGAGACGCGGCCCTACGCCACGTTGGCCCTGCTGGTGGCGGGGTTCGTCGGCACCCTGATGTGGCGCACCAACCTCGGTCAGCACGGCAATGACCTCGAGGTCTACGGCAAGCTCGGCTCGCACTGGTGGCGGGTGTTCACGGCCGTGTTCGTGTACGACAACACCGGCTACGCGATCGTGGCCCTGTCTGCGATCGGACTGTTCGGCTGGCTGATCGAGCGCCGCCACGGACCGATCGTCGTTCTCGGCCTGTTCTTTATCGGTGGCGTGGGCGGAATCGCCGCCACGACCGCGGTCTACGCGCTTCCCTACGCGCTCGGCGGCGAGGGCGCCGCACTGGCCCTGCTCGTGGCCTGGGTACTGCCCGACCTGATGGCGGTGCGCCGCGGCGAGGAGGTCGACGGCGACCTGTTCGGGGTGGCGGCGATCGCCGCCGTCCTGCTCCTGATGCCGCTGGCCACGTCGGGCGCCACGTGGGTCGCGGCCGGTGTGGGCGTGCTCACGGGGCTGGTCATCGGGCTGCCGCTGGCCCGGCTCACGCTGCGCTGAACGCGGGCTGAGCGAGGCCTGTCGGCCGCGGCGTCTGAACGAGCCGCGGCGCGTCACCGAACGCGGATCTGACCCGGCTCACCCTCGACGAGACGGCCGATCGCCGGCCCCGGCAGGTCATCGGCGTCATCGGGGTCGACCGCGACCAGCAGGCCACCCGAGGTCATCGCGTCACAGCACAGCCACCGCCGCGCCTCGGGCACCGCGCTCGCAAACGAGGCGAACTCGGCCTCGGCGTGAGCACGGTTGCGCCGCGTGCCGCCGGCCACCGCCGCCTCGTCCTCACGGGCCAGGAGCTCGAGCACCCCGTCGATCGCCGGCACGGCGGCGGCGTCCACCTCGGCCGCGACGCTTGACGCCGCGGCCAGCTCGTGCAGGTGGCCGAGCAGGCCAAACCCGGTCACGTCGGTCAGTCCGTGGGCCCCGGCCGCGACCGCCGCCACCGACGCTTCGCGGTTCAGCGTGGTCATGACCCGCACCGCCTCGGCCAGCGGGGCCGCCAGGCCGCGCTTGACGGCGGTTGCGACCGCACCGGCGCCCAAGGGCTTGGTCAAGACCAGGGCGTCGCCGGCCCGACCCCCGGCGTTGGTCAACAAGCGAGCGGGGTCGACGACACCGGTCACCGCCATCCCGTACTTGGGCTCTGCATCGTCGATCGAGTGTCAGCCTACGATCGCCACCTCGGCCTCGGCAGCGATCGCCGCGCCTCCGGCCAGGACCTCGGCCAGGATCTCGGGGCCGAGCGTCTCCACCGAGAAGGCGACCAGGTTCAGCGCCGTGACCGGACGGCCGCCCATCGCGTAGACGTCGGAGAGC
>DASXHG010000036.1:0-2507 GCA_036488625.1 Solirubrobacteraceae bacterium
GTGAACAGGCGCCAGTCGGTCTCCACCGGCTCGGCGCCGAACAGAAAGCGGCGCTCGCCGAGGCGCAGGTCGAGCTGATCCAGCGTCTGAAAGAGCTGGTCGACCTCGCGCTCGTAGACGGCCTGGCGTCTGGCGAAACCGGCCTTGTAGACAGCGTTGTTGACGCTGTCGTAGATCGTCGCGTTGAGCGCGTCGATCCCCTCGCGGTGGGCCTCGGGGTAGAGATCGACCGGATGCGAGGCCAGGGGGGCGAACGCCGTGGTGAGCATGCGCAGGATGTCGGCTGATTCGTTGGAGACGATCGTCCCCCGCTCCTTGTCCCACAGGACGGGGACGGTGGGCCGCCCCCTGTAGGCAGGGTCAGCGGCCTTGTAGGGCTCGCTGAGAAACTGGAATCCGTTGATCGGATCCGTGTACTCGCCGCCGCTGAAGGTCCAGCCTCGTGAGTCGCGCAGCGGATCCACGTAGGAGACGCCGATCACATCCTCCAGGCCCATCAGCCGCCGCCCGATCAGCGTCCGGTGCGCCCACGGGCAGGCCCGGGCGGCGTAGAGGTGATAGCGGCCGGACGCGACCGGAAAGCCGCTCGACCCATCGGGTGTCACCCAATTGCGAAAGACGCTCTCTTGGCGCCTGAAGGAACCGTCGTCGCCTCCCTCGCGCCCCAGCGAGAACTTCTCGGTGGTGCTCATCCTCCGAGGCTAGCCGGGCCCGACACCGATCAGGCGGCGGCCCGCAGCGTGGCCAGCGGCGGACGCTCGACCGGGTCGGCATCCGGGGAGGGCAGGCGCTCCCCCTCGCCGTCAACCAGGAAGGTCGCAGGTAGCGGACCGGCCAGCCGCCCCTCACGCTCGAGCCGCGTGGCCACCGCGCGCAGCACGGCGAAGGCCATCGGGCCGAGGTCTCGCAGCGGCTGGTGGGCGTTCTGGCGTACGTCGAGGTCGACCTGGGCCAGGGCGTCGAGCCCGGCTTCACGATGGGCATCCAACAGCAGCGCGATATCCACTCCGTAGCCGGTGACGAAGGGGAGACGCTCGAGCAGCTCCCGGCGGGCGGCCATCTCGCCGGCCAGAGGCTGGCGGACGCCGGCCAGGTCGGGGTAGAAGAGGTTCAGCAGTGGGCGCGCCGTGAGCTCGGTGACGCGGCCCCCGCCGTCGGCCAGGGTCTGGGTGCCAACCCGGAAGGGACGGCGGTAGAAACCCTTTACGAAGCTGATCTCGGGCCGCTGCAGCAGGGGACCGAGCAGCCCGGAGACGAAGTGCGATCCAAACTGCTCGGTATCCGCGTCCAAGAAGCAGATGACCTCTCCCGTGAGGGCCGGGAGCGCGCGCCACATCGCGTCGCCCTTCCCGAGGACCGGGCCGAGCTCGGGCTGCAGGTGCTCCTGGTCGTGGACCTCGGCGCCGAGGCGCCGGGCGATCTGCGCCGTTTCATCGGTCGAGTTGTCGACGACGACGATCTGATCGAGGACTCCCTGGGCGCGCAACTTCAGCAGCGTGGTCACGATCGGGCCGATCGTGGCCGCCTCATTGCGGGCTGGGACGCACACGGAAACGCTCGTCTGACGTTCGGCGGCGAGGCGCGGAAGCGAAAACTCAGCGTGCGTGAAGGTGTGGCTGGCAAGCCAGGAGCGGGCTCGGAGCGACATCGCCCAAGGATGACAGCCGCCGCCGGTGAGGCAGATCGAGGCGGGTCATCCGTCCATGTACGATCTGCAGCTGTGAGGAGGGCGACTCGCCCGGTGGTCACGGCAATTTGCCCGGCCCACCGGCACACAAGCGCAGTTTCGGACCGCATCCCGAGGGGAACTCTCGAGCGGCCACGCACATCCGCCACTAAAGGCAAACTGCGCAATGGACCGAAATTCATGACAGAGGCATGAAGCGCGTCCTGCACATCCCCGGCTACCGGCGACTGCTGCTCGCCTACGGCCTCAACGAGCTGGCCTGGTCGGTCGGCACTCTGGCGTTGGCGGTCCTGGTCTATCGGCGCACCGGCAGCGCGCTCGGCGCAACGGCGTTTTTCATCTGCTCCCAGGTCGCGCCGGCACTGGTCTCGCCGCTGTTCGTGTCAAGAATCGATCAGCGCTCGACGCGCGCGGTGCTGCCGGTGCTGTACCTGGTCGAAGCTGTTCTGTTCGGTTTCCTGGCCGCCCTGACGGCGAGTTTCGCCTTGATCCCGGTCCTGATTCTGGTCATTCTCGACGGCAGCGTGGCCCTCGTCGCCCGCTCGCTGGCCCGGGCGGCCACGACGGAGATCCTGACCCCGCTCGACCTGCTGCATGAGGGCAACGCGCTGACCAATCTCACCTTCTCGGTCTGCTACATGGCCGGACCGGCAATCGGCGGCGCGGTGGTGGCGGCGGGCGGAACCGTGGCCGCGCTGTTCGTCAACTGTGCCCTGTTCGCGGTCATCGCCGTCGTCCTGGTCACCGCGAACGGTCTTCCGCGCGGCGCGGCCGAGCCCGAGCCGACCAAGCGCCGCGTGCGCGCGGCCCTGAGCCATGT
>DASXHG010000046.1:0-8535 GCA_036488625.1 Solirubrobacteraceae bacterium
CCCCGAGCGCCCGGGCAATCGACTCGCGGACACGCTGGTCAACCTGCTCTCGGATCCGCGGATCGCGCTGCTATTCCTGATCCCGGGTGTGGATGACACGTTTCGCGTCAACGGCACGGCCTGCATCACCGATGACGGCGAGCTGCTCGCGCCAAGTGTCGTGGAGGGGAAGGCCCCGCGGCTGGGCATCCTGGTCACGGTCCGTGAGGCCTACACGCAGTGCGCCAAGGCGCTGCTCCGCTCTGACCTGTGGAATCCGGCCCACCACATCGAGCGCTCGGAGCTGCCCCGCCACGGGGAGATCCTGAAGGCGATCAGCCTGCCCGACCTCGACGTCTCCGAGCACGAGCGCGCCCGCACTGAGCGCTACGCCCGCCGCGAGGGCTTCTATTAGCCTGGCCGGTGCGAGGCGCCAGCCTCCGGTCAGGTCCGGCTGGGCTCGACCTCGAACAGGAAGGTGCCGGTGACATTCGACGGTCTCAGGGTGCGGCTGCCGGCGTAGTGAACGCGGTAGTGCCAGCGGTGGCCGTCGCGATCGTGGCGCTTGTCCCGGGCCGCGTCGGTCTGGCCGCCGGGGATACGAAGCCGGGCCGTGAAGCGGCCGCGCTTGATTCGCGGGTGGGCCACGATATCGATGGCCCGTCCGCGGTAGACGGTCGTGGCCGAGATCGTCAGTCGCTGGCCGTCGGCTCGCCGGCTGATCGTGCCCGTGAAGACGACGACTCCGCGCGAGCACGTCCGAGCGGGCAGTGACGCGGTGCGCGCCCGGTCGAGCTCGGTGGAGCAGCCGCGGCGGAGCGCGTGGGCGCGGAGGCGGTGGAGTGCGAGGTGGGGGGCGCCACGGCGCCGACGCTTGGCGCCCGGCTTGGACGCTCCGGTTGAGGTCGGCCCGGTCACCACGTGAGAGGCGCCGGGCCTGACCGTGTCAACGCTGAGCCCGATGTGGGACAGGGTGACCACGCCGGCGTTGCGAGCGGCGAAGTAGACCGAGGTCCCGTCGGTGATCTGCAGCGTGTAGGTGGAGCCGGGGGAGGCGTCTGCGGCGACGCCCTCGAGGGGCAGCGACAATGTGTGGGTAGCGCCGTCGAGCGTCACCGGCACCGGTGTCACCTGGTTGCCCAGGACCAGACCGTTGGCGTTGCTGAGGATCTGGGCGTAGATGCGGCTGTCGGAATTCGTGGCCGTGCCCGAGTAGGTCAGGGTCAGGTTCGGCTCCCCGAGCAGTTCGGTGCCCGCGGCCGGAGTGCTCAGCGGAACGTTGATCGCGTTGGCGGCGCGGCTGGCCACGATGAGCTCACCCGACGTGTCGCCGGGCACCAGGGGCAGGACGCCGGAGCCGCTCGCGGTGACCGGAGTCCCGGCGGCGGGGGGATAGCTCGGCGTGGTGTGCTCAACTCCGCCGTCGGAGATCCAGGTGAAGCCCGGGCCGGTGTTGACGCTCGTGTCGCGTTTCAGGTACCGGGCCAGCCAGCGCAGCTCGAAGTGAAGGGTGATCTGGGGGTCGGGCCCCTTCGGGGTCAGGCACTGGCCATGGGCGACACCCGGGTTGTCAGACAGTGATCCGCAGAACCAGAGCATCTGCACCGGCACGTGCTGAGCCTGAAGCGTCCTGTAATTGGTAATTGCCTCATGGAGGGTGAACAGTGTGTCGTCGGTTCCCTCCATGAGCAGGACCGGGATATGGATGCGGCTGAGCAGCGGAGCCGGGCCTGCGGAGGTGAAGAACGCCTGGTCGGCCGGCGTGAACTCGCCCGTCGTGAGCCCGTCCTGGAACGCCTGGTAGATGCGTGGGTCCTGCATGTCGGTCACGTGAGCTCCGGCCGGCTGGCCCTCAAGCCCGCCCAGGAGACCGCCGGTGGTCGAGCCCTCGGCCCCGAGCACCGTGAGCAGGCTGCCCCAGCCGCCCTTGGCGGTATTGGACTTGTCGAGGGCGCTGATGAGCGAATTCCACGCGATCTGGGGGGCGATGACGTCGATCCGGGGGTCGATCTCGGCGCTGGTCAGCTGGATTCCGCCGCCATAGCTGGCCCCGACCATCCCCAGTCTTGGATCGCCGGGCTTGTCGAGCTGCGCCTCGGGCTGCTGGGCGATACGCGAGATCAGGGCCGACACATCTCGCGCCTCGTAGGTCGGGCTGTCGAGCTCGACGTCGCCGGTTGAGTCGCCGAATCCGCGCGGGTCCCAGGTGAGAACGTTGTAGCCGGCGGCCAGGAGGGCCTGCACGGTGGCGTCAGAGCTATTTGACCGCCCGCTCGAATAGCCGGGACCGAACATCACCGTGGGGGCGCGCTGACCGGCCTTGAGCGAGGGGTCCGGGAAGAACGAGTAAACGATCTTGGTGCCGTCGAACGAGGTGACGTAGCCGTCGCGTGCACTCGCCGTCGCCGCCAGCGCCGCGACCAGGATGACCGTGGTCAGGAATGTCGCCAGACCGGCGGCGATGCGTCCTCTGCTCTGCATGTGACCAGCTCTCCTGACGTCGGCGACGAACCATGGCGACCCTACCCAGAAACTGGTGCAGCCACGCCGTATGGCCCACCTCGAGGCTCATCAACGAATGCGATGATGGGCCTTCGCGAACCGCAAAGGACCTCAATGACCAGCCATTCGCAGGGCTCCGTAACGCCTATCCCCGAGCATCTCCACACCGTCACCCCACGGCTCGTCGTTCACGATGGTGACGCGGCCATCAGCTTCTACAAGGCGGCGTTTGGAGCCGAGCAGCTGGGAGAACTCTTTGCGGCTCCGGACGGAGCCGTGATCCACGCCGAGATTCGGATCGGTGACAGCGCGGTGATGATCACCGCGGAGGGCGGAGACGGCGGTCCGGCCCGCTCACCGCAGGCACTTGGTGACGTCACCAGCGTGGTCATGGCCACATACTGGGAAGACGTCGACACAGCCTGGGAGCGCGCGATCGCTGCCGGGGCGGAGATCGTGTATCCGCTCGACGACCATTTCTATGGCGAGCGCGGCGGCCGGCTGCGCGACCCGTTCGGCCATGAGTGGATGCTCAGCCAGCGCATCGAGCTGGTGTCGATGGAGGAGATCCAGCGCCGAGCGGCTGACTACTTCAGCTCCTCGTGAGAAGTGTGCCTGCCCTGGCCGGAGCCGAGCGCACCGGAGCCGGGTAGCTGGTTAGGACTCGGGCGAGGGCCCGGCGGAGACGACGCGGCGCTCGTGTGTGCCGGTGCCGATCTTGCGTCCGTCATCGGTGTCGACGTCGACTGAGAACCGCAGCTTGCGCCCGTCGATCACCTCATCGAGCCGCGCCCGGGCGACGCAGCGCGCCCCCTGCGGAGCGCCGCCGACGTGCTTTACGCAGACCTCCGAGCCGACGCTCGTCGTTCCCTCGTCGAGGTGCCGATAGATGGCCTTCGAGCACGTCCACTCCATCATCCCGATCATGGCCGGGGTCGAGAGCACCGAGTGGCCCAGCGTGCCGCCGACGTCAGTCAGCAGCTGTCCGGAGACCTCGAATTCGTTGGTCGCCTCGAGTCCTGGTCGTAGCTCGGCCACGAGCGCAACGCTATCCATCTCGGGCGCGAGCCGGCCTGTCCCTACTCTTCGGCGGGCATGACGCCGGAGTCGTTTCACGAACTGTTCGCCGCCACGGCCGGGGTGGCCGGCGCGTTGATCGGTCTGCTGTTCGTGGCCATCTCGATCGAGCACGAGCGCCTCACGGCCGCCGACCGAGAGCAGCTTCACCGGGTGCGGGCTCGGGCCGCGCTGGGCGCGTTCACCAACGCGCTGATCGTTTCGCTGTTCGCCCTGATCCCCGACGGGGGACTGGGCTGGACTGCGTTCGCGGTCGCCGTTGCCGGGCTGCTGTTCGTGCTCGGAGCGTTGCTCTCGCTCGCGCGCACTCACCGCAGCCAGGCCTTCGCCTGGCGCGATGCGCTGTTCCTGGTCGGCCAGGTGATCACGCTGGTTCTCCAGGTTTGGTACGGGCTTCGGCTGGTCGCCAACAGCGGCGATATCGGCGCGCGCCGGGGGATCGCGGTGCTGGTCGTGGTCTGCTTCCTGCTCGGAATCAGCCGCTCCTGGGAACTGATCGGCGGCCCGTCGATCGGGATCGGGAGCGAGGTGCGGACCAGACTGCACGATCGTCGCGCCCGTGATGAACCCGACTGAGCGCGTTCGGTGTGCTCGGCGGGGTCCGGATCAGGATCGAGCCAGCGCCTTGGTCACGCTGAGCACGGCCCGGGCGTGACGGAGCACCTGGGCGTGGGTGAGGACACCGGCCGGGAGCTCGACAGTGATCGACGCCGTCCCCGGCAGGTGGTGGTTCTGCCAGTTGGTCGACGTGCCCGGCAGCCAACGGTGGTGGTACAGCCGCATGCCGCTGGCGCGCGCGTACAGGCGGCCGGCCGCGGTACTGGGGCCGTAGGCCCAGACCACATCCATGTGCTGGTGGTACCAGACGGTCAGCCGCGGGTGGAAGTGCAGGATCAGGTCGCGGGCGATCCGGGTCTCGCGCTCTGAGAACGGATGCGGCCCCCCGTAGTAGGAGTCAAACGGACGTCCGCCCTGCTGCCAGCCCGAGGACCAGTTGGCGTTCAGGTCGACACCGCCGGCATCCTGACGCGTCCCGTGGGCAACGCCATCGGGGTTCACGTCGGGCACGATCCACAGGTCGTCGGACGTCGTCACGTGCTCGAGCGATCGGGCGATGGCGATCCCGGCGGTCTCGTTGCCGTGGATGCAGCCGAACACGAGCACGCGCGGCCCGTTCGGATCTCCGACCCGGGCGGCCAGGATCGGCCGGCCCTGCGCAGAGCGCCCGAGCAACAGCCAGTGAACCTTGGCCGTTCGCGCGACGCGCGCCGGCGCGTTTTGCAAGCGCTCCGCGCTCGCAGCTCCGCCGAGCCCGACCGTTGCGAGGATGACGGCGAGCAGCGCCCGGAAGGTCACTCGACCCAGAATACGATCCTCAATGGCAGCCGATCTGGATGTGGTGCATGAGCCAGCCGCCGCCGGAGCTCGCGGGACTGAGGAGCACCGTTCCCGAGCAATGCTGGGTGCCGTCTGTCCGGACCGAGGTCGTCGAGATGGCCACCGTCGCGCTGCTCGCCGACTTGCTGAGCGTGCGCAGGCTGTCGACGGTGATCGAGCGGTCGCCCGAGAACGTGTTCTGGAAGCTCTGATAGCCGCCGAGCTGAGACTGGAAGGCCGGATCGGCCAGAGCCCAGGCCTGGGAATACCGGTGCCCGGCGGCCAGCGTGTAGAACGACTTCGCGGCATCACCGGGACTCCCGCTCGGCCCGGCCGCGACCGACGCCGGTGTCGACGCGGCACTGGATGACGAAGACACGGTGGAGCTGGCCGAGGAAGCCGCGCTGCTGGTCTGGTTCGCGCTCCGGCCGGCGCTGGCCGGAGTCGTCGCCGCGTGGTGGGAAACGGTCCTCGGAGGGGACGGAGTGCTGGAACCGGAGGCCAGCACGATGGCGACGATCGCCCCCGCCACCACGAGGGCGAGGAGCCCAACGCCAAGCAGCACAAGCGTCCGGCGACGGCTGTGGGGCCGGCTTCCGGCGGCGAAGGCGGAGACGGGCCGGGCTGGCGCCGACGCCCGGGTCGGCCGAGCCGCGGCCGAGACCGAGGCCGCCCCGGCCGTGGCCGGAACGGGGATCGCGACCGGAGACCGTCGGGGCGGGAGCTGGCGGGTGACCCGGGTTGTGGGCGGCGAGCGCAGTGCGCTGTCAAGCTGGGCCACGAGCTCTCCGGCCGAGCTCGGTCGGCGGCCGGGGTCACGGTCCATCGCCCGCTCGAGCAGGTCGGCTGCCGCCGCCGGCGCTGCGGGCCAGACCTCGCGCAGGTCCGGGGGTGGCTTGTTCTCCATCGCGTAGGCGAGCGCGACCGGATTTGATTCGCGGCGCGCTTTTGTCCCCGACAGCGTCTCGTAGGCGACGGCGGCCAGGGCGTAGATATCGATCGCCGGCGTGGCCGGCGCCTCGTGCATCTGCTCCGGAGCCATGTAGCCGAGCGAGCCGACGATCGCCCCCGAGGTAGTGATCTGGGTCCGGTCGCTGACGGAGGCGATCCCGAGGTCGGCCACCTTGACATCGCGGTTGCTGCCCAGCAGGACGTTGGCCGGCTTCACGTCGCGATGGACGATCCCCTGCGCGTGGATCGCGTCCAGTCCGGCGGCCGCCCCCGACAGGATCCGCAGCGCCTCGTCGGTGCCCAACCCGCCGTCGCGGGCGATCGCGTCGCGCAGCGTCTCGCCCTCGACGTACTCCATGACGATGACCAGCTCGCCCTCCTCGGTCTCGTCGACGTCGTAGATCGAGACCAGGTTGGGGTGGCTGATAGACGCGCCGACCAGGGCTTCGCGCCGGAGTCGCAAGAGGCCACTGGCCCCGGCGGCGCCGGTGACGCGCTTGAGCGCAACCTCACGGCCCAGGACGGTGTCCTCGGCCAGGGAGACGGTGCCCATGCCGCCCGTTCCGAGGATCCTGACGTGCTTGTAGCGGTCGAGCTTTGCCGGGTCGGCCACGCCTGCAAGCTACCCAAAACCGGTGCCTACGACCGGAACGGTTAGCGACACGCGCCGAAAGGCGAGAATGAAAGCCGGTATCCCCACTGCGATCCAGGAGGCCTCATGAGCACAGGTGAGACGACGAGCATCCCCGAGCTTCGCGAACTCCCGGCCTGGCTGTCCCTGACCGCGCACTATGAGGAGATTCGCTCGGCGCACCTGCGCGAGCTGTTCGACGCCGACCCCGGCCGGGGCGAGCGGCTGACGGCCGAGGGGGCAGGGCTGTTCTTGGACTATTCCAAGAATCGGGTGACCGATGAGACGCTCCGGCTGCTGCTCGAACTGGCCGAACAGGTCGACCTGACCGGGCGCCGGGAGGCCATGTTCCGGGGCGAGCGGATCAACGTCTCCGAGAACCGCGCTGTGCTCCACGTGGCTCTGCGGATGCCGAAGGGGACCTCTCTGATCGTCGACGGAGAGGATGTCGTGGCCGAGGTCCACGACGTGCTTGACCGGATGGCGGACTTCAGCCGCCGGGTGCGCTCGGGCGACTGGCTCGGCCACACCGGCAAGCGGATCCGCAACGTGGTCAACATCGGAATCGGCGGCTCGGATCTCGGGCCGGTGATGGCCTACGAGGCGCTGCGCCACTACAGCGACCGCAGCATCACCTTCCGCTTTGTCTCCAACGTCGACTCGACCGACTTCGTCGAGGCCACCCGCGACCTGAGCCCTGAGGAGACGCTGTTCATCGTCTCCTCAAAGACGTTCACGACGCTGGAGACGATGACCAACGCCCGTTCGGCCCGCGACTGGGCGCTGGCCGGGCTGGGTGGAGACGAGTCCGCGATTGCCAAGCATTTCGTGGCCGTCTCCACCAACGCCGAGAAGGTGAGCGAGTTCGGGATCGATACCGACAATATGTTCGGCTTCTGGGAGTGGGTCGGCGGCCGATACTCGATGGACTCCGCGATCGGCCTGTCGACGATGCTGGCCATCGGGCCCGAGCAGTTCAAGGATCTGCTGGCGGGCTTTCACGACATGGACGAGCACTTCCGGACCGCGCCCCTGGCGGAGAATCTGCCCGTCCTGATGGGCCTGCTGGCGGTCTGGTACGGCGACTTCTTTGGCGCTCAGACGGTCGGGGTCATGCCCTACGAGCAATACCTCAAGCGTTTCCCCGCCTACCTGCAGCAGCTGACCATGGAGTCAAACGGCAAGCACGTCAAGCTGGACGGCCGACCGGTCGACTACCAGACGGGGGCGATCTACTGGGGCGAGCCCGGGACCAACGGGCAGCACAGCTTCTACCAGCTCATTCATCAGGGGACGAAGTTGATCCCCATCGACCTGATCGGCTTTGCCCGGACCCTGAACCCGCTGGGCGACCACCATGACCTCCTGATGTCCAACGTTTTCGCCCAGGCCGAGGCGCTGGCCTTCGGCAAGACGCTCGAGGAGGTCCGGGCCGAGGGAACGCCGGACAAGATCGCCCCCCACCGGGTGATGAAGGGCAACGGGCCGAGCAACGTCGTCCTGGCCACCGAGCTCACCCCCCGCATACTCGGGTCGCTGGTGGCCCTGTACGAGCACAGCGTCTTCACCCAGGGCGTCGTCTGGGGGATCGACTCCTTTGACCAGTGGGGGGTCGAGCTGGGCAAGGCTCTGGCCCAGCGCATCATCCCCGAGCTCGAGAGCGAGTCAGAGCCCGAGCTCACGCACGACGGCTCGACAAACGCGCTGATTCGCCGTTATCGGGCGATGCGCTGAGCGGCGCGGCACTGGCCGGGAGGAGGCCTGCTAAACGTCTTACCCCATACTTCAGAAAGTAAAGTTGGGTGCGCTAAAATCTCAGTCTCACTGACTAAGATCTGAATCCAGATCGGAGACTGAAACCGTGGAATTTGAACCCAAGACCTTCTCGTCGCAGCGCCCCTGCGACATGTGTGGCGAGCGTCCTGGCGTCGTTCAGGTGATGTTCGCCGACGGCGGCGGGCGTCGAAGCGCCGTGCTCTGCGAGCGCTGCGCGCGTGACCTGATGGCACAGCAGCAGG
>DASXHG010000114.1:0-2460 GCA_036488625.1 Solirubrobacteraceae bacterium
GGCGATCACCCCCAGGATGTCGGGGACGTGGGGGTGGGCGCAGCCCAGCAGTGAAATGGCTATCGGCAGGAGCCGACCCTGACCTGGCGCCGTCTAGATCTTGATGCCGCGCTCGGCCAGCCAGATGGCGACCGCGTTGGGTGGATCGCCCTCCCACTCAGCGCGCGCGGCGAGGCGAATCAGCTCGGCGGGGTCGGCATCGATCTCGTCGCGCCGATAGCTCAGGTACGTAGTGATGGCCCCGGCCATCGAAAGCGTCCCGCTGGACACGGCAGGATCGAGATCGGCCAGAACCGTCCCGACCCGCTCCTCGACGTCGTCCAGGGCGCGGACCGGCTCATCATCGTCCTCGAAGGCGCGCTCGAAATCCCCGGCCTGGGGATCGTCGTCGTCGGGGTCAACGATGTCGACCGCGCGGCGAACGACCTGGAACAGAGTCAGCGGTGTGGGTTCTGTGGGCACGAGGTAATTATGGCTGCTTCGTCGCCTGTCCGAAACCCTTCCATGGGCCGCGTACGCCTGGTTGCGGTGGGTAGGGTCTCGTTCATGGCGACCTGGGACGATGTCCGCCGCATCGCTCTTGCCCTGCCCCACGCGGAAGAGAAGCCGTCAGCTCGGGGGCGTGCGTTCTGGCTGGTCAAGGGCAAGAGCTTCGCCTGGGAGCGTCCCCTGCGCGGGACTGAGCGCGAGGCGCTCGGCGCCTCTGCGCCCGACGGCCCGATCCTGGGGGCACGGGTCGAGCACCTGGGTATCAAGGAGGCGCTGCTCGGTGACGAGCCTGAGGTGTTCTTCACGACACCCCACTTCGATGGTCACCCGTCGGTCCTGATCCGTCTGGAGAAGATCGATCCGGAGGAGTTGCGCGAGGTGTTGATCGAGGCGTGGATCGCTCGCGCGCCTCAGCGGCTGGCCCAGGAGTTCATCGACACGACGCTCAAGCCCCCGGGCAACCAGGTGGAGTAGTCCGCCTAGTCTGAGCGCGGCTCGAGCCACACGCGACGCTCGGTTGTGTCAGCGGCCCGGTAGGCCGCGGACGCCTCCTCAGCCGAGTCATAGCGGCGATCGGGAATCCTGCGCACGGGGATGTGCAGCTCGAGGGGCCCGCCGGTCAGCGGGTAGGGATCGAGAGAGAGGCGACCTCCACCGAGGGCGGTGAGGGTCAGCGTCACCACGGATCCACCCGCGGCCAAGGGAACGCTGCCGACGGTGCGCGCCGCGCGGCTCTGATCGATGCTGCTCAGGCTTGTTTCGACGGCCAGCGGCTCGCTGCCGTCGGTGGCCAAATCGGTGTCCATCAGTCCGAGGCCGAGTGACAGCAGGTCGACGGCCTGGAGGACCTCGTAGGCGTGCCAGGTGTGGGCGTCGAACTCGCTGCGCCGACCCCGGTTGCCCCACGCCTCACGCAGGGCGGGCATCCAGCGGGCCTCCTGGGTTGCGATCACCTGCTGAGCGAGCGGGTCACTGGTCTGGTGGCTTCCGCCCGACCCCCAACGACTGGTCGAGAATCCGCTCCAGTGCATGCTGCACAGCGCGCCGGCCAGCGGATCGCGCGCGTAGACCGATTCCACACCGCGCCCGTACGGTCCGACGCTCTCGGTCAGTGGAATCTCGGTGAAATGGGCCGGCCGCCGGGCGTCGGCGTTGAAGGCCGGACGACCGTCGAGCTCATACCAGCCGTCGTCGTGGTGAACGGCGGCGCAGACCAGCGACGTGTGCGCCGACGGGAGCGCGAAGCCGCCGCCGCCCCAGCGTTGCGCCAAGGCGCCGGCCAGCGCGGCGTGGTCGGTCTGGGTGAGCAGCTCGAGCTCCCCATCGCGGCGAATCACGAGCACGGCAGGATCTCAAATTGGCTACGGTCGCGGGCGGGCATGTTTTGATCTTGACACCGGGTAGCAGGAGCTCACGTCTATGTCTATGTCACGGGTTGCGACGAGCAGGGGGATGGGGATCTGATGGCCGACAAGCACCGGGTGGTCGTGGTTGGCGGCGGCTTTGGCGGCATGCAGGTGGTCAAGCACCTCCGGCGCGCGCCGGTCGACGTCACGCTGATCGACTGCCGGAACTTTCACCTCTTCCAGCCCCTCACCTACCAGGTCGCCACTGGCGCGCTCTCGCCCAGCGACGTCAGCTATCCACTGCGCTCGATGTTCGGGGCCTACCCGAACGTGCGCGTGTGGCTCGCCAACGTCAGGGACTTCGATCTCGAGCAGCGGCGAGTGCTGCTGGAGACCGACACGGCGCACGAGATGCCCGACCACGTCGACTACGACTCGCTGGTTGTCTCGGCCGGATCGAGCTACTCCTACTTCGGTCACGAGGAGTGGCGCGAGGTGGCCCACGAGGTCAAGACGCTGGAGAGTGCGGTCTCCGTTCGCTCGCGCATCCTCGGGGCCTTCGAGCGGGCCGAGATAACCACCAGCTTGCCCGAGCGCCGCGCCGAGATGACCTTTGTCGTGGTCG
>DASXHG010000159.1:0-9707 GCA_036488625.1 Solirubrobacteraceae bacterium
GATCCGTCGGCGGCGGCTGGTAGACCGTCGCGTGATGCTCCACGAACTGCGCGTCGAGAACCTCCTGCTGATGCAAAGGGCCGAGCTGCGGCTCGCGCCGGGCCTGAACATGCTCACCGGCGAGACCGGGGCCGGCAAAACGCTGCTCGCCCACGCTCTCGATCTGCTGCTCGGCGGCAAGGCGAGACGCGGGATCGTCCGGCCCGGAGCCGAGGAGGCCTACGTCGAGGGGGTCTTCTCGCTTCCGCCCGAGCTGGCCGGATCCGAGCGTCTACCCGCCGGGACCGAGGAGGTAGTCCTCGCCCGCCGGGTGTGGCCCGACGGCCGCACTCGCGCCTATGTCTGCGGCCGGGCCGCCACCGTGGCCGACCTGCAGGAGTTGGGAAGTGCCCTGATCTCCTTCTACGGGCAGCACGAGCACCGCAAGCTGATGCTGGGCACCGCCCAGCTCGACGTGCTCGACGCCTACTGCGGCGCCGCTCAGGGCGAGCTGCGGGGTCGGGTCCGAGCCGCCTACGAGGACGTGCGCGAGCGGCGGCGGGCGCTGGACGAACTTCGCGAACGGGCCGGCGCCCGCGAGCGCGAGCTCGACCTGCTCGGGTTCGAGCTCGAGGAGATCGAAGCCGCTGCCCCGAACCTCGAGGAAGAGGCGGAGTTGATCGGCCGCCGGGATCGCCTCCGTCATCTGGCCGCGCTGCGTGGCGCCGCGCTGACCGGCGCCGAGGCGATCACGCCCGAGACCGGCGGCGGCGTGGCCGAACTGCTGGCCGCGGCCGCCGGGCAACTCGAACAGGTGGCCGAGATCGATCCGCAACTCGCCCAGGCCGCGGAGCGCATGGCCGCCCTGCGCTTCGAGGCCGAGGACGTGGCCGCCGAGCTGCGCAGCTACCTGACCGGACTCGAGGATGGCGTGCTGACCGGGGACGACGCTGGGGCTGCGGCCGGCCTGGAGGCCGTCGAGGAGCGTCTGGCCGTGCTCGCCCGGCTGCAGCGCAAATACGGTGGGGGGCTGGACGAGGTGCTCGCCCACGCCGAGCGGTGCCGCGCGCGGCGCGAGGAGCTCGAACACGCCGAGGAGGCGCTCGAGGCCGGCGAGGGCGAACTGGCCGCAGCCCAGGCCGAGCTCGACCGGCTGGCCGGCCGGCTGGGCAGCGCACGGCGCAAGGCGGCCCCGAAGCTCGCCGCGGCCGTCCGCGCCCGGCTGGGCGAGCTGGCCATGAGCGAGGCGCGCTTCGAGATCGAGCTCGGTCAGCGAGCCGAGGGGTGCGGACCCCGCGGAAACGAGACGATCGAGATGATGATCGCCCCCAACGCCGGCGGGACACTCGCGCCCCTGCGCGAGGTGGCCTCTGGCGGCGAGCTCTCCCGCGTGATGCTGGCCCTGATGAGCGTCGCCCACGACCAGCCGGGCGGCGCACGCGACGCTACTCCGATGCTCGTCTTCGACGAGATCGACGCCGGGATCGGCGGCCTCACCGCTCGTGCCGTCGGCGAGCATCTGCGCAAGCTGTCGCACGGCCACCAGATCCTCTGCATCACCCATTTGCCCCAGGTCGCCGCCCTGGCCGAGCGGCACTTCACGATTGCCAAGGACGCCACCGTGACACCGGCCACGACGACCGTGACCCCGCTCACCGGTGATGCCGTGGTCGGGGAGCTGGTGCGAATGCTCGGCGGCGCCGATCAGGACCAGGCGGCCAGTGAGCACGCGCGCGAACTGCTCCGCGCGGCGTGACGCTGCGGCTGTCGCGGAGGTCTGGCTTGGGGGGCCGCTGGTACCGGCGCCCGCAAGCAGCGGGCTTTGCGCCCATCGAGGGCCCTCCGGGCCCGGGTTCCGTCTGAGCCCCAAGTAGACTCGCTGTCCGTAATGGCACACGGCGAGACGCGGTTCATCTTCATCACCGGCGGGGTTGTCTCCTCGCTGGGCAAGGGCATCGCCGCCGCATCGATCGGGCGGCTACTCGTAGCTCGCGGCCTCTCGGTTCAGCTTCAGAAGTTCGATCCGTACATCAACGTAGATCCGGGCACGATGTCGCCCTATCAGCACGGCGAGGTGTTCGTGACCGAGGACGGCGCTGAGGCCGACCTCGACCTCGGGCACTACGAGCGGTTCACCGACGCCAACGCCAGCCGGGCCTCGAACATCACCGCCGGCGGCATCTACAACACGGTCATCCGCCGCGAGCGCCGGGGCGACTACCTCGGGGCCACGGTCCAGGTCGTGCCCCACATCACCGACGAGATCAAGCAGCGGGTCAAGCTGATGGCCGACTCGAGTGAGGTCGACTTCGTCATCACCGAGATCGGCGGCACGGTCGGCGACATCGAGTCGCTGCCGTTCTTGGAGGCCATCCGGCAGTTCCCGGTCGATGTGGGCCGGCGGCGGTGCATGTTCATCCACCTGACGCTGGTTCCGTACATCGGCCACGCCGGGGAGCTGAAGACCAAGCCCACCCAGCACTCCGTCAACGAGCTCCGGCGCATCGGTATCGCCCCCGACATGCTCATCTGCCGCTCAGAGGCCGAGCTCTCGACCGACATCCGCCGCAAGATCGCGCTCTTTGCCAGCCTGCCCGTGGAGGCGGTCGTGTCCGGCTACGACGTGCCCGACATCTACCAGGTCCCGCTGGCCTTCAAGTCCCAGGGAGTCGATGACTTCATCCTCGGTGAGCACTTCGGGCTTGCGCCCGGAACCCCCGACCTGAGCGGTTGGGAGGAGATCATTCGGCGGGCCAGCGAAGTCGATGGCTCGGTGCGAATCGCCCTGGTCGGCAAGTACGTCCAGCTCGAGGACGCCTACCTGTCGGTCGTCGAGTCCCTCCGTCACTCCGGCGTTCACCATGGCTGCAAGGTCGAGATCGATTGGATCGACTCCGAATCGGTCGCCGAGCCTGAGGTCCGCCGGCGTCTGCACAGCGCGGACGGGATCCTGATCCCCGGCGGCTTCGGCGGCCGGGGCTGGGAGGGCAAGATCAGCGCCGCCCGGATCGCCCGGGAAGAGGGCATTCCCTACCTGGGCGTGTGCCTCGGGATGCACGTCGCGGTCAGCGAGTTCGCCCGCCACGTCGCCGGGATGGACGGCGCCAACTCCACCGAGATGGACCTCGAGACTCCGTACCCGGTCATCGATCTGCTCCCCGAGCAGAAGGAGATCGCCGACATGGGTGGGACCATGCGCCTCGGGGCCGATCCGGTCAAGCTCCACGACAACACGCGCATTCGCTCGTTGTACGGGGAGGCGGTCGTGTACGAGCGTCACCGTCATCGCTATGAGGTCAACAACCACCTTCGCCGGCGTCTCGAGGCGGCCGGATTGGTCTGCTCGGGCACGTCACCCGACGACCGGCTGGTCGAGGCGATCGAGCTGCCGGCCGACGAGCATCCGTTCTACGTGGCCTCCCAGTACCACCCCGAGTTCAAATCCCGTCCGGAGCGGCCCGCGCCGCTGTTCCGGGAGTTCGTGGGCGCTGCCCTCGAACACGCTGGCGAGCGCTCGAGTGCGGTCAGTGGTGACGAGCGAGACGTGAGCGTCTCGCGCGGCGCCACGTCGTGACCCCCGGCTGGCGCCCGACGTTCTGAGATGGGCCGCGCGACCGAGGTTGAGCGCGCCCGTCTGCACGAGACGTTCGCCGCCCTGTGCCGGATCGCCAGCCCGTCGGGACGGGAACGTCCCTGCGCCGACTGGGTGATGGCCGAGCTGGAGACGATGGGTCTGGCCGTGACCGAGGACGAGAGCGCCCGGGCGGCCGGCTCGGACGCCGGCAACCTGGTGGCCCGGATCCCCGGCCAGGCGCCGGGGAGCATCCTCATCTGCGCGCACCTCGACACCGTGCCGCCGGTCGCGCCGATTGAGCCCGTGCTGATCGGCGGCTACTGGGAGAACGCCAACCAGGGCATCCTCGGCGCCGACAACAAGTCGGCAGTCGCAGTCGCCCTCGAGCTCGCCCGCCGTTTCAGCGAGCCCGAGGATCGGCCCCCGATCGGGCTCGAGTTTCTGTTCACGGTCTGTGAGGAGATCTCCCTGCGCGGGTCGCGAGCCTTCGACGTGTCCAGTCTTCAGAGCGCGTTCGGCTACGTGTTCGACCACGCCACGCCGATCGGGGAGGTCGTCGCCGCCTCGCCGACGCACTACCGGATCGTGGCCGAGTTCCGCGGCCGGGCCGCTCACGCCGGGGTGCGGCCGGAGGTCGGGCGCAGCGCCATTCTGGCCGCCGCCCGCGCGATCGCCAACCTCCGCCTCGGACGCGTGGACGACGAGACGACGGCCAACGTCGGGCTCATCGACGGGGGCACGGCCATCAACGTCGTGCCCGAGCGTTGCCGCGTCGAGTCCGAGGTCCGCAGCCTCGACGAGGATCGCGCCGCCGCCCTGGCCACCGAAACCGTCGACCACCTCCAGGACGCGGCCGACGCCACCGAATGTGATCTCGACCTGACCGTCGAGCGCATGTTCCGCGGATACCGGACCAAGCCCAAGGCGCAAGAGACGGTGGTCGCCGAGCGGGCGCTGCGCGCGTGCGGCTATGACCCCAAGCCGATCAACTCCGGCGGGGCCTCGGATGCCAACTCGTTCCGTACCGCCGGCTTTGCCTGCAGCTGTCTGGCCGACGGGACCGAGCGCAACCACGAGCCCGGGGAGCGAATCAGCGCCCAGAATCTCGAGGATCTGCTCGACGTCGCGTTCTCACTTGTCGACGAGGCGGCGGTCGAGCTCGGACCGGCGCCGTGACCTGCCCCTGGCGGCGATCGAGATCAGACCGGCGCTGTTACCGGGCTCGCGCCGGGCCGATGACGTGAGCGAAAGGAAAGACGACATGCCCAGCTTTGAACGTGTCTCGTCCGAGACGACCTGGGAGGGCCAGTTGTTCGTGGCCGGGATCGAGCGCTTCCGCCACAGGGACGGCGAGGTCGTCAGCCGCGAGAAGGTGTGGCATCCCGGTGCGGTGGGCATCCTCGCCGTCGACTCCGAGGTCGTGTGGCTGACCCGCCAGCCCCGGGAGGCGGCCGATCTCCCTGACTCGCTGGAGATCCCGGCTGGCAAGCGCGACGTGGAGGGCGAGTCGCCGCTGGAGACGGCCAAGCGTGAGCTGGCCGAGGAGATCGGCAAGCGCGCCGAGCAGTGGCGTGAGCTCAAGGTCTTCTACACCAGCCCCGGCTTCAGCGACGAGCAGGTGTGGCTGTACCTCGCCCAGGGGCTCTCCGACGCCCCCGACGTCGAGCCCGACCCGGGGGAGAGGATCGAGATCGTTCCCTGGTCGCTGGATCAGCTCGACGCAGCCATCGAGGCCTGCCAGGACTCGAAATCGTTGATCGCCCTGCTCTGGCTTGCCGCCCGCTCGGCGTCTGGCCTCGACTTGTAGGATCGCCCCCTGCCGGGACCTCCGTCGCAAACTTGTAAATAGAGCGAGTTTGCGACGGAGGCTCCTCCATGTACCGGAGCGCAGGACCGCGCCCAACCGGAGGACTGCCGCGCCGCGAGGCGAATACGCGCCCCGTGAGCGCATTGCAGACCACCAATCAGCAGCATCATCTGACCGAGCTGACCCTGGACTTCCTGGCCACGCTGGAGCTGGAGCGCGGACTTTCGCGCAACACGCTCGAGGCCTACCGCTCGGACCTGGCCCAGTTCGGCCTCTACCTGGGCCGTCTCGGCCGGAATCCGCTCGAGATTCGCCCGCCGGAGATGGCCGGCTTCGTCTCCGAGCTCGCCGACGGGCGGGACGGCAAGCCCCCTGTCGCCGCGGCCACGCTGCAGCGCAAGATCGCCTGTCTGCGTTCCTTCTACCGCCATCTTCGCCGCGAACAGCTGATCGACCACGACCCGACGTCCGAACTGCGCCCGCCGCGCTCGCCCGGGCGTCTGCCCAAGGTCCTCAGCCGGGATGAGGTCGCCAGGCTGCTGGCCCAGCCGACGGGCAATTCGCCCGCCGCGCTGCGAGACCGGGCACTGCTCGAAACGATGTACGCCTGCGGGCTTCGCGCTACCGAGGCCGTCACCGTGCGCGTGTCCGAGCTCGATCTCGAGGCCGGGATGCTGCGCGCCCGGGGCAAGGGCTCCAAGGAGCGTCTGGTCCCGGTCGGCCGCAAGGCGATCGAGACGCTCGAGGCGTACCTGACGCGGGGTCGGCCCCGGCTGGTCGGGATAAACGACGAGCCGCGCGTGTTCGTCAACCTGCGCGGCGGCGGGCTCTCGCGCCAGGGCCTTTACAAGATCGTGCAGGGCCACGCCCGGACCGCCGGGCTCGAGCACCGGATGAGCCCGCACACGTTGCGCCACAGCTTCGCCACGCATCTGCTGGCCGGCGGTTGTGACCTGCGCTCACTGCAGGAGATGCTCGGCCACGCCGACATCGGCACCACCCAGATCTACACCCACCTGTCGGTCGAGCGCCTGCGTGACGTGTACTTCGACGCCCATCCACGGGCCCAGATCTCCAACGGAGGCTGAGCTCGGGTGGGCCTGACCCACTTCGACGACGCCCGCACGTTCGATTACGAGCTCGGGCACCTGCGTGGGCGCTGGACGATGCTCGGCGAGTCAGCCGGCTCGCGCACCGTCGGCGTGCGCCGGATCCAAATCCCGCTCGGAAGCTGGTCGACACCAGCGCACGAGCACGGACGCTCGGAGGAGATCTTCTACGTGCTCTCGGGGCGGGGCATCTCCTGGCAGGCCGGACGCACGGCTGAGATCCGGACCGGAGACGCGATCCTCTACGCCCCACGCCGGGGCGCGCACACGATTCGGGCCGAGGACGACCTCGACGTGCTTGCCTTCGGCACGCGCGAATACGACGAGAGCCTGCAGCTGCCGCGGCTCGAGCTGTCGCTGGTCGGCCGACGCGGGGTGCAGAGCATCCCCGGGGTCGTCGACGGCGTTCCACTCCAGTTCGCTCGCGAGGCCGAGTCCGGGCCCCCGGAGACTCCCGGCCAGCCGGGCGAGCGCCCGATCAACATCGTCAACCTCGAGGATCTCGAACCGGTCGTGGTCGCCCGGCCCAAGGTGGAGCGCACCCGCCGGAACTTCGGCCGCCGCCTCGGCTCCGAGCGCGCCGGGCTTCAGCACGTTGTGGTCGCCCCGGGCATGCAATCAGCGCCGCTGCACTGTCATTCGATCGAGGAGGAGATCTTCATCGTCCTCGAAGGGGACGGCGTCCTGGTCCTGGAGGGCGACCACGCGCCGGATGGTGAGCTGACCCCGATCAGACCCGGTCACGTCGTCGTGCGGCCACCCTCGACCGGGGTCAGCCACGCGTTCCGAGCCGGACAGGCGGGACTCACCTACCTGGCCTACGGCAGCCGCGACCCCGGCGACATCTGCTACTACCCACGCTCGAACAAGATCGCCTTCCGGGGCGTGCACCTGACGGCCAGGCTGGAGAAGCTCGATTACTGGGATGGAGAGGATTGACGGCCCCGAAGACCGCGACCGCCGGCGAGCGTTCGTCGTCGTGCTCGACGCCTGCGGCGCGGGCGCCCTCCCGGACGCCGCCGACTACGGGGACGCGGGCACGAACACACTCGGACATCTCGCCGAGCGGCTCGGTGGGCTGGCCGTGCCCAACCTCCAGGCCCTGGGGCTGGGAAACGCGCTTGAGCTGACCGGAGTCCCGGCCGCTGACTCGCCCGTCCTCCACGGGCGGCTTCACGCGCTGGGGGCGGGTAAGGACTCGACGGCCGGCCACTGGGAGCTGATGGGCCTAGTCGCGGCCGAGCGTCCTCCCGTTTACCCGCGCGGCTTCCCGGAGCCGGTGGTGGACATCGTGCGTGAAGCCAGTGGTCGGGGCGTGCTCTGCAACCGGCCCAGCAACGGCCTCGAGGCGATCGAGCACTTCGGTGCCGAGGCGCTGGCCGGCGGCGACGTGATCGTCTACACGAGCCAGGACTCAGTCCTACAGATCGCCGCTCACGTCGACACGGTCGCCCCCGATGACCTCTACTTCATCTGCGCCGAGGTCCGCCGCCGGCTACCCAGCGAGCATCCGGTGGGCCGCGTGATCGCCCGGCCCTTTGACGGTCACGAGGGGAGCTTTGCCCGCACCGATGGGCGGCGCGACTTCGCCCTCACGCCGCCGGCCCCGAGCTATCTCGACGCCCTCCAGGGAGCTGGGGTGGAGGTGCACTCGGTGGGCAAGGTCGGGCAGCTGTTCGCGGGGGCGGGCATCGATGTACAGCACCCCGGAGCCACCAACGCCCGCGCCCTGGACCAGACAGGACAGCTGATCGACGAGCTGGACGCTGGCTTCGTGTTCACGAACCTGATCGAGACCGACCAGGTCTATGGACACCGCCATGACTTCGAGGGGTTCGCGGACGCTCTGGCGCTTATCGACTCGGCCGTTGGAGACTGGCTGGGGCGCCTGCGCTCCGGGGATCTGCTCGTGCTCACCGCCGACCACGGGTGCGACCTGACTTCTCCGCGGACCGACCACACCCGCGAGCACGCTCCGTTGCTGGCCCGCTTCACCGGTCACCGGGGGCGCCGCCACTACGGGCCGCTGTCCGATGTCGGGGCCAGCGTGCTGGATTGGCTGGCCGGCGCCGAGGCGCCCGAGCTGCCCGGCCGGTCATTCCTGTAAAAGCCAGGTATGCCCGAACTGCCCGAGGTGGAGACGATCCGCCGCCAGCTGGCGCCCGAGCTGGAGGGGCGGACGATCACCGCCGCCGAGATCCTCGACCCTCGCTGGACGCGGCCCGAGCCGCCCGAGCTCGTGCAGGAGAGCCTGCTCGGCAAGCGGATCGAGCATCTGAGCCGGGCCGGGAAGTACCTCGTCTGGGAGCTGTCAGACGACCTTCACCTGCTCATGCATCTGCGCATGACGGGCACGCTGCTGATGGATCCGATCGCCGAACCGAGCCACACGCGGGTTCGCTTCGAGCTCGACGGCGAGCGACGGCTCGTCTACGTGGATCCGCGCCGCTTCGGAACCGGTCATCTGCTCCCGGGCGCCGCGGCCCGCGACGCCTACCTGGGCGAGAGGATCGGCATCGAGCCGCTGACGCCCGGGTTCACGCTCGCCCACCTGCGTGAGATGGCGCGGGGTCGGACGGCGCCGGTCAAGTCCTTCGTGCTCGATCAGCGGCGGATCGCCGGCGTGGGCAACATCTACGCCGACGAGGCCCTGTTCCGGGCCCGAGTTCATCCCCTGCGGCCGGCGGGTGCGCTCACGCGGCCCCAGCTGGCCGCGCTGCGCGAGGGGATCGAGGCCTCACTGCTGGCCGGGATCGAGGCCAAGGGAGCCACGATCGACGATTTCCGCCACGTCGATGGGGCGTACGGATCCTTCCAGGACCAGTTCCTCGTCCATCGCCGGGAAGGGCTGCCGTGCCCGAACTGCGGCCGGCCGATCCGCAAGCTGGTCGTCGGCGGCCGCGGCACCTACGTGTGTGAGCATTGCCAGCCGCGCCCGCGCGCTCGGCGCCGGGTCGCCAGTTAGGCGCGGCCGGCGGCACCCGGGAGGGAGCCGCGGAGGCGCTCCTCAGGTCGTTTGAGCTTGGGACGGGCTGTTCCGGGCGGCCAGGAGTCCGCGAAGGCCCAAGCGGCCGGAAGCCCGCGAAGGCCCGGACCCCAGCAGCTCGGTCAGGCGGCCAGCAGCTCGGTCAGCCGGCCGGCGCGGTCCGCCGCCAGGAGCTGGTCGAAGCCGCCGATCGGCTCGCCGCCGATCAGGATCTGGGGGAAGGTGGCCATGCCGGTCAGCTCGATCAGCTTG
>DASXHG010000210.1:0-3686 GCA_036488625.1 Solirubrobacteraceae bacterium
GGTCGCCGTGGCGGTCAAATTCACCGCCGGGCTGCTGCTGCCGTTCCTGCTCTTGGCCGCGGTCACGCGCCCGCGCCGGTTGCGTGTGCTGACCGGGATGGTGCTGGCCGCCGTACCGCTGATCGCGCTCAGCCTGCTCCTGTTCGGCCTCACGATTCCCAACCTCGCACAGCAGAGCTCGCTCCTCACCGGCTTCAGCATCCCCAACATCGTCGGCGACGTGATCGGGGCCGGCGGGGGTACGCCATTCCTGCTCAAGCTGGCCATCGTCGGCGTCGTCGCGGTCGTCGTGCACCAGGTGACCCGCAGCCGGGATTGGCTGGCCGGCGCCGGGTGGTCGACCGTCGCCCTGATCGCAAGCCTCAGCTGGCTGATGCCCTGGTACGTGATCTGGGTGCTGCCCCTGGCCGCCCTGAGCACGAGCATCCGTCTACGCCGGGTCGCGGTCGTCGGCACCGTGTTCCTGATCCTCACCTTCATGCCGGCTACGAACCTGTACATGCAGGCCCACGGGCTCAACCTGCTCGGCGGCTCGGCGGGGCGCGCCTCGCTGTCAGAGCAGAATAAGCTCGAGCAGTAGACGAAGGGCCGCGCTTGAAGAGCTCTGTTAGGTTCGCGCTCCGTGCGGATTGAATCCCCCGTCCTGGCTGATGTTTCCGGTGGCGCTGCGACGATCGCCAGCGTTCCGCGACGCCGGTGGGATCGCTTCGAGCTCGCGTGTCTGATCGTCTTCGTGCTCTTCTCGCTGTGGGTGGTCGCGCTTGATCTGCGCCTGGCCATCGTCAACGGCCTGGTGTGGACGGGCACCGACGGCTTCTTCATCGTCGATCAGATGCAGTACCTGGCCTGGATCCAGTCGGCATCGCATCATCTGCTGATCGCCAACCTGTTCGTCCTGCGGGGAACCCCGTCGGACTACTTCCAGCCCGCGGTGGCCATCTCGGGCGTGATCGCGGCGCTGGGCGTTGCGCCGTGGCTGGCCCTGCTGCTGTGGAAACCGGTGGCCGTGGTGACGACGTTCTTCGCCGCCCGGGCCTGGGCGCATCGGAGCGTGAGCGGGACGGGTTCGCGCCGGGTGATGATCGCCCTGTGCCTGTTCTTCGCCTCCTTCAGCACCATCTACGGCGCCTTCGGGATCGTCGGCGACATGATGCCGACCTGGCAATCGTGGGGCTACCCGTTCGGATTGCTGGCCGTCGCGCTGATCGTCTTCGCCCTGCTCGCCTACGCCCGGGCCCGGGAGGAGGGGAGGATCGCCTGGATCCCCGGTGTGCTCGGCGGGGTGGCGAGCACGCTGCACCCGTGGCAGGGCGAGACCCTGATCCTGATCCTCATCCTGGCCGAGCTGATCCGCTGGCGCGAGCACCGCACTTGGCGCTCGCTCGGCCTGCCCGCCGTCACGCTGTTTTTGACCGGCGTCCCGCTCGTCTACTACCTGATGCTCGGCCGGCTCGACCTGTCCTGGACGCTGGCCCGGGTGGCCAGCAAGCACACGTTCTCATTCTGGGCGATAGCGATCGGGGCGGCGCCGCTGGCGGTGGTTGCCCTGCTCGGCTACCGCGGGCGCTCGCGCACCTTTCTGGAGCTCCTGGCCCGCGTGTGGCCGGTCGTGGCTCTGATCATCTACGTGCTCTCGGCCACGGCCCTGAGCGCCACACCGCTGCATGCCTTCAACGGCATCACGTTCCCGCTCTCGATGCTCGCCGTGCTCGGGGTGCAGCGCACCCGCCTACCCGACCTTCGCTACGCACGCGTGGTCACGACCGTGGCGGTGATCGCCTTCACGGTTCCCGCCAACGCCTACGCGCTGGCCGTCGCGCCGCAGTACGTGCATCCGACCGGTGGCAACGCCAACTTCATCACCCACGACGAGCGAAATGCGCTGGCCTACCTTGAGCGCGATCCCGACGACGGCGGCGTACTGACCCAGTTCTACCTGGGGGAGGTGGTTCCCGGTCGAACCGGCCGTCACACGCTCGTCGGCGACTGCCTGTGGTCGGAGCCCCGCTGCATGCCGCGCTCGCTGGCGGCCGACGCCCTCTTCAACGGGTCGATGTCAAAGGCCCACGCGCGGCGCTTCGTGATCCGCTCCAAGGCGCGCTTCATCCTCGCCAGCTGCGCGCCCCACGTCGACATGCAGCGCCTTCTGGGTGACCTTGTCGCCGACGCCCACCACTTCGGCTGCGCGACGGTCTACGAGCTGAACCCCACGTCTTGACCGCCTAGCGCTGTGTCAGAATCATCGCTCGATGCGGCTCTTCGCTCTCCGCGGCGCCAATAGCGTCGCGGCTAACGAAGCGGCGGCGATCCTCGACGCCACCAGCGTCCTGATCCAGGAGCTGATGGCGCGCAACGCGCTGGCTCCCGAGGCCATGGTCAGCTGCATCTTCACGCTCACCGACGACCTCGACGCGGAGTTCCCCGCCGTCGCCGCCCGGCAGCTCGGTCTTGAGCGCGTACCGCTGCTGTGCGCTCGCGAGGTCCCCGTACCCGGTTCGCTGCCCAGCGTGATTCGCGTGCTCGTCCATTACTACGCCGATGAGAGCCATGAGCCCCGCCATGTCTACCTGGGCGAGGCCAAGGCTCTGCGGAGAGACCTCGAGTCGGCACAATGAGAGGCGTGGACGGCGTGGCTGGGAAGGGAGGCTGAATGGCGATCGAGTTCGGTGACCGGATCCGCCGGATCCCGGCGTACCCGCTGGCGGCGGGCTATGACATGGGCGATGACGTGGCCATGCTGGCCTCCAACGAGTGCTGGGTGGCGCCGAGTGCCAAGGTGGCCGAGGCCGCGGCGGCCGTCCTGACCGGCACGCACCGTTATCCGGATCCCTCCTACACGGCGCTGCGCACCGCCCTGTCGGAGCGCTATGGCGTCCCCCCGCACCGGATCGCGCTCGGTAACGGCTCATGCGATCTGCTCCTGGCCGCCGGCGAGGCCCTGCTCGAGCCGGGCGCCGAGCTCGTCTACGCGTGGCCGGCCTTCAGCGTCTACCCACACCTGGCCGCCGCCTCGGGCGCCCGCGGGATCCAGGTGCCGCTCGACGCCGAGGACCGTCACGATCTCGATGCGATGGCCGCCGAGGTGACTGCCGCGACGCGGCTGATCCTGGTCTGCAACCCCAACAACCCGACCTCGACGTCGCTGCCGCTGGAGGAGATCGAGGCCTTTCTGGACAAGGTCCCGCGCCACATCTGCGTGATCCTCGATGAGGCCTACTGCGAGTACGCGCTCGCCCTGGGCGACACCTACGCCTCGCTCGAGCTCCTGCGCCGCTGGCCCAATCTGGTCCTGCTGCGGACCTTTTCCAAGGTCTACGGTCTGGCCGGGCTGCGAGTCGGCTACGGCCTGTGCGGCTCTGAGGACTTCCGGGCCGCGGTGGATCAGGTCCGCCAGCCCTTCTATCTGAACATGGCGGCTCAGGCGGCCGCGATCGAGGCCCTGCGCCACCAGGACGAGGTCGAGCGGCGGGTGGCCCGTACCGTCGCCGCGCGGACCGAGCTGGCCGACGGGCTGCGCGCCCAGGGGTTGTGGGTCGCCGATACCGACGCCAACTTCATCTGGGTCCACCTCGGCGATGACACGGTCGAGTCCGAGGTCACCGCGGGCCTGGCCGAACGCGGCGTGCTGGTCCGGGCGGGAGCGTCGTTGGGGCGCGAGGGTTCGCTCCGGGTCACGGTCGGGACGG
>DASXHG010000218.1:0-13338 GCA_036488625.1 Solirubrobacteraceae bacterium
GGGTCGGTAGCGAGACGCTCCAGGCGGGCCGTGGCGAAGGCCAGCTCGGCCGCCAGGCGGGCGGCATCGTCGCTCGAGCGCAGGCCCGGGACAAGTCCGGAGTGATAACCGTCGTCGACCCCGCGGGCCAGCCGCCGGACCGTCAAACCCGAGCCCGAACGGCCGGCGGCGCTTCTGGAGGTCGAGCGCGCCGTGCTACGGACCGGCCGGGCGGTCGACGGCGGTGAGCTGCGGACGGTCTGACCGCCCGGCGAAACCACCGGCCGCAGCTCGAGATCCTGCTCGCGCGCGCATATTGGGCAATTCTGTATCAGGCGGTTGTGGCGGCAGAAGCTAGGCACGACATTAAGGCTAGTGGCCCGATTGAGGGCTCGGCGGTCTGCTCTTTAGGTCTCTCCCGGCCTCAGCCGCGCCGGCGTCGGCTCCCCGGCGGGAGCGGCACCGGCGGCCTCCTGCCGGCGATGCTCCCGGCCGTGAGCGATGACCTCGCGGAAGCTTCGGAAGCGGAAGATCAGAACCAGGGCCGCGAACCCGAGAACGCCGCTGACGACGATCGTGGCGATCTGCTGACCGACCGAGAACGAAGCCGCATCGCGATTGTGGAAGATGGTCAGGAGCAGGGCCTGCTGAACGCCGGCGCCGCCGGGGGTGAACGGGAACACCGAGGCCACGACCTGGACGGCGAGCACCAGCAGCGCGTTGCGCACCGAACCGCCGATGTGGAAGGCATCCAGCAGAGCCCAGTAGGCCGCGAACCGCGCCACCCAACTGGCCAGCTGCCAGCTGGCCATCCGCCGCTTGTAGGCCTGGCGGTCGCGCAGGATGGCCAGCCCCTGGCGCACGCGCTGCCAAAAGGCGCGGACCCGCGCCGAGAGCAACGCGAACCCGAGCAGGAAGACGAGCCCGAGCACGGTCACGAAGAACAGCGTGAAGCGCGGGTGGCTGGCGAAGAAGCTGATGTCGAAGGCCGGCAGCTTGGAGAAGTCAGGCGGCTTGGGGAACACCCCCTGGGTGAAGGCGAAGCCCATGATCAGCAGGCCCATGAACCAGTCGAAGATGACCCCCGTGGACAGAGCGCTGGCCACCGCGGGGTAGGTGGCGGTGGGAATCGCCGAGCGGGTCAAGAACAGCTGGGCGATGTTGCCGCCCCCGAGCGGGAACACGTTGTTGATGGCATAGCCGACCATGTAGGCGCCCCACACGTCACGCCAGCGCACCCGGACGTCGGGGTATGCGGTCTGCACCGCGCCCCACAGCGCGCGCGAACGCAGCAGCAGATACAGGCCGTAGAGGGCCAGTCCCAGCAGCAGGGACCCCCAGCTGAGGCTGGCCAGCTGGGAGAAGAACGTACCCGCCGAGTCGACCAGGTGACTGACGGTGCACCCGACCGAGCTGCAGCCATGACTGTGCTGTGAGATCACGGCAACCGGAGGCATGCGACACACGGTCGCACACCGGGCAGTCGGGGTCTCAGGCGCGAGAGGCGGGTCTCAACGACCGACCCCAGAAATAGGACCGGGGGACCCAGATCCATCTGGGTCCCCCGGAGAGCCAGGGAAGTGGGGGCGCAGTTCCCTGACCGACAGGGGCGAGTTTCCCCGTCCCAAGCTCTAAGTAAACCTGATGCCCCGAATAAATCCGAACCGACCTTCAGAAGTCCTTCAACCTTAACCTATCAGGGCCGTTTCCCCGCGACAAGCATCTTCGCCCCGCATTCGTGGGCTATTAAGGCCCCAAAAACGACCATTTTGCACCTGCCGGAACTGCCCTCCTGGGTCGGGGGCCGCCTCCCCGAGGTCAGAATGCCTACCCCTGGTCCCGCATTCCCGGGCCCGTGAAGAACTCCTCACCCGGCCGCACGGTCCCGGCCGCCTCGGCTTCATGGCGCAGCGTACGGTCGGCTTCGCCGCTCCACGCTCCGACGGCCAGCATCTCGCGGTCAGCGTCCATCGGGCTGCCGCCGAGGTCGGCGTTGACGATCCGCGCGCACTTTCGCCCCTCGGCGATCGCCGTAACGACAAGCGATTGCCCGATCCGCGCGTCGCCACAGGCGTACACGCGGCCGACCGAAGTGCGGTAGGTCTGCTGAGTGCGGATGTTTCCGCGGCGGTCGAGATCCAGGGCCAGCTCGGCGACCAGGCCCTCGTGCTCAGGATGCTGGAAGCCGATCGCGATCAGCACCAGGTCAGCCTCGAGCACGAACTCGCTGCCCGGCACCGGGGTGAGATCGCGCGAGGAGGACCCGGTCACCTTGCGCGCGTAGACGTGGCTGACCCGCCCATCCTTGCCGCCGAAGCCTGTCACCTCGGTCCCCCAGCGGCGCTTGCCCCCCTCCTCCAGCGCATAGGTGGAACCCGTCCGTTTGGGCGGGAGCGGCCAGGGGTGACGAGGATCGATCCCGCTCCCCGGCAGCTCGGCGTAGACGTCGAGCATGGCCACCGACTCGGCGTGCTCGCGGTGCGAGTTGGAGATGCAGTCCATGCCCGTGTCGCCACCACCGATCACGATCACCCTGCGCCCCGCGGCGCTGATCTCGGTCCCGGGCTGCGGCGCGCGCGCCGGGCGACCCTGCTGGGCGGCGACCCAGCGGTTGCGCTGATAGAGGTAATCCATCGCGGGATGGATGCCGTCCAGGTCACGCCCCGGCACCTCATATTCACGCGGAACCCGGGAGCCGATTGAGATCACGACGGCGTCGAAGTTCTCCTGCAGCTCGGCCATGGTGACGTCGCGCCCGACGTCGGTGTCGTAGACGAAGCTGATCCCCTCCTGCTCTAGGATCGCGACGCGCCGGTCAATGATCGCCTTCTCGAGCTTGGCATCAGGAACCCCGAAGCGGAGCAGCCCGCCGGGCCCCTCGTCGCGCTCGTAGACGGTCACCGAGTGCCCGCAGCGGTTGAGCTCGGCGGCCACAGCCAGCCCGGACGGCCCCGAGCCGATCACGGCCACGGTGCGCCCCGAACGACGATCGGGAGGCTCGGGGACGATCCAGCCCTCGTCGAAGGCCTTCTGGACGATGGCGAGCTCGATCTGCTCGATCGCGACCGGATCGTCGTTGATGGCCAGCACGCAGGCTGACTCGCACGGCGCCGGGCAGATCAGGCCCGTGAACTCGGGGAAGTTGTTGGTCGTGTGCAGCTGGTCGATCGCGTCGCGCCACTTGTCGCGATAGACGAGGTCATTCCAGTCCGGGATCAGGTTGCCCAACGGGCACCCCTCGTGGCAGAACGGCACGCCGCAGTCCATGCAGCGCGCGCCCTGGCGCCGCAGCTCCTCCTCGGGCTGGAGGTTGAAGTACTGCTTGTAGTCCGCCACTCGCTGGCCGGGATCGCGCTTGTCGAAACCGACCCGGTGGATCTTCAGAAATGCGCCGAGCTCACCCATGGGTTGCGTGAGGTTACCGGAGCGCTGCTGCGATGATCGGCGGGAATGCCGGTCTTCAGTCTCACCTTCGAGGGCAGTTTCTCCCTGCCAGGCGCGGCTGAGTTCGCCTTTGGGCCCAACGAGGGCCGGCCGCGCCCGTTCGACGGCGCGATGCGGTTCGCCTTCCCCGTTGACGGCGGACAGGGGTACGCGGGCGCGGTGATCCGGCAGGAGGCCGTCAACGGTCCCCTGGCCGTCGAGCTCGAACTCCGCGACGGCGCGTCCCCCGAGGCCGCTCTGGGCCAGATCAGCCGTGTTCTCTCCCTCGATCACGACGGTGACGAGTTCGAGCAGATTGGCAACCAGGAGCCGGTGCTCGGGGCGCTCCAGCGCGCCCACCCCGGACAGCGCCCGGTGCTCTTCTATTCCCCCTATGAAGCGGCCGCGTGGGCGATCATCTCCGCCCGCCGAGCGGCTGCCCAGGCGGCGACGGTGCGTGACGACCTCGGGCGACAGCTCGGCGAGAGTTTCGAACTCGCCGGGGCGACCACGATCGCCTTCCCCCAACCGCGCCACCTGCTCGAGCTCGGCGACCGGTTCCCCGGGCTCTCCCTGACCAAGCTGACCCGCCTGCGCGACGTGGCCGGGGCGGCGCTCGACGGCCAACTCGACGTTCCCCGGCTGCACGAGCTCGGCCCCGAACAAGCCTGGGAGGACCTCCAGCGCCTGGAGGGCGTCGGCCCCTTCTACGCCGGGCTGATCGTGCTCCGCGCCACCGGTTTCGCCGACGCGCTGCTACCGATGATCGAACCCAAGGTGCTGGCCCATACCGCACGCTTCTACGGACTCCCGGAGCCGCCCGACCTGGTGCAGTTCGGCGCGCTGGCCGAGCGCTGGCGCCCGTTTCGCACGTGGGCCACGGTCCTGATCCGCCTGGCCGGCGAACGCGGCACGACGGTCGAGGGCGCGCCGGACTAGGCCCCGACTGCCGTCTCGGGCTCGGCGGGCTCCTCGGCCTCGGCGGCGTCGCGCTCAGCCTGGACGCGCTTGAAGTCGCGCGGAATGACCTTGATGAAGCGCTCCCGGGAGCGCTCCCAGGAGGCGAGCACATTGCGAGCCACCAGCGAACCTGTGCGCTGGGCGTGCTCAGAGATGAGCGCCCTGACCTCCTGCTCGTCGTCCTCGGCCAGTGGGTCGAGATCGACGAGGTCGACGTTGCAGCGGCTCTCGAACCCACGGTCCTTGTCGTACACGTACGCGATCCCGCCGCTCATGCCGGCGGCGAAGTTGCGCCCGGTGACCCCGAGCACGACCACCCGGCCGCCGGTCATGTACTCGCAGCCATGGTCACCGACGCCCTCCACGACCGCGGTGGCGCCGGAGTTACGCACGGCAAACCGCTCCCCGGCCAGGCCGCGGATGAACGCGCGGCCGGCGGTCGCCCCGTAGAGGACGGTGTTGCCGACGATCATGTTCTCCTCGGCCCGGAACAGAGCGGACTCCGGGGGCCGGACGGAGAGGATCCCTCCCGACAGGCCCTTGCCGGTGTAGTCGTTGGTCTCACCCCGCAGGGCGAAGCTCACCCCGGGCGCCAGCCAGGCCCCGAAGCTCTGGCCGGCCGAGCCGGAGAAGGAGATCTCGATCGTCCCCTCGGGGAGTCCGCGCGCGCCGTGGCGACGGGCGATCTCGCCGGACAGGATGCCGCCCACCGTTCGGTTGACGTTGCGCACCGGCACCGGCCCGTGACGGACAGCGCCACCGTTCTCGAGCGCCGGAGCACACAGTGAGACCAGCTCCCAGTCGAGCGCGTCATCAAGGACGGGGACCTGCGGGCGGGTCCGAGCGCGCGGCATGTCGGCGGGCAGGTCGGGGGTCGAGAGCACCATCGAAAGATCGACCCCGCGGGACTTCCAGTTGTCGATCGCCTCCTCGGTCTCGAGCAGTTCGGCATGCCCGATCAGGTCCTCGAAGCGGCGCACGCCGAGCTTCGCCATCAGGCCCCGGACCTCCTCGGCGACAAACATCAGGTACGCGGTTACGTGCTCGGGGGTGCCCTGGAAACGGCGCCGGAGCTCGGGATTCTGCGTGGCGATCCCGACCGGGCAGGTGTTCAGGTGACAGACGCGCATCATGATGCAGCCCATCGCGATCAGAGGGGCAGTCGAGAACCCGAACTCGTCGGCCCCGAGCAGGGCGCCGATGACCACATCCCGTCCGGTCTTGATCTGACCGTCGACCTCGACGGTGATGCGCGAGCGCAGGTCGTTGAGCAACAGCGTCTGCTGGGTCTCGGCGAGCCCGATCTCCCACGGCACACCCGCGGCCTGGATCGATGACTGTGGCGAGGCGCCGGTGCCGCCGTCGTGGCCCGAGATGGTCACGTGGTCGGCGTTGGCCTTGGCCACGCCGGCGGCCACCGTCCCGACGCCGACCTCGGACACGAGCTTGACCGAGACCGAACCGTTCGGGTTCGAGCAGCGCAGGTCGTAGATGAGCTGCTTGAGATCCTCGATCGAGTAGATGTCGTGGTGAGGCGGAGGCGAGATCAGACCGACGCCGGGCGTCGAGGAGCGGATCCGGGCGATGTACTCGTCGACCTTGTGGCCGGGCAGCTGGCCGCCCTCGCCGGGCTTGGCGCCCTGAGCCATCTTGATCTGCAGCTGGTCGGCGTTGACCAGGTAGTGAATGGTCACCCCGAAGCGCCCGGAGGCGACCTGCTTGATCGCCGAGCGGCGGGAATCACCGTTTTCGTCGGGGATGTAGCGGGCGGGGTCCTCTCCACCCTCCCCCGTGTTGGACTTCGCCCCCAGCCGGTTCATGGCCACGGCCAGGGTCTCGTGGGCCTCGCGGGACAGGGAGCCAAGGCTCATCGCGCCGGTCGAGAAGCGCTTGACGATCTCGGTCGCCGGCTCGACCTCCTCGAGCGGAATCGCCTTGGCGGCAAAGCGAAGCTTCATCAGGCCGCGCAACGCCGCTCTGCGGGTCGACTCCTCATTGGCCTGGCGAGCGAACTCGTCATAGGTGTCCTGGGGGTCGCGCAACGGGGCCTGTCCGTTGCCGCTGTCACGGGTTGCCGGCTCGGGCTGGGCGACGGCGCGGACTGCGTGCTGCAGATTGGCGATCGTGTCGGGATTCCAGATGTGCAGCTCACCGTCGCGGCGCCACTGCAGGACCCCCCCGACGGGGAGCAGGTCACGGCCCGTGCGCGGATAGGCGCGGAAGTGACGCTCCAGGGCCTCGGTGGCGAGCACGCTCAGCCCGATGCCACCGATCCTCGAGGCGGTACCGGTGAAGTGCTTGTCGATCACCTCGCGCTCGAGGCCCACGGCTTCGAAGATCTGCGCCCCGCAGTAGGACTGGATGGTCGAGATGCCCATCTTCGAGATCGTCTTCAGCAGCCCCTTGCCGATCGCCTTGACGATCCGCTGCTCGGCCTCGTCCTGACCCAGATCCCGCGGGAGCAGCGAGCGGTCAGCCAGCTCATCCAGGGACTCGAACATCAGGTACGGATTGATGGCCGAAGCCCCGTAGCCGATCAGCGTGGCCATGCTGTGGATGTCACGCGGCTCGCCGGATTCGATGACCAGGCCGGTGCGCAGGCGGGTGCCGCCGCGGACCAGGTGGTGGTGGACGGCGGCCACGGCGAGCAAAGAGGGCATCGCCACGCGCTCGGGACCGAGGTTGCGGTCCGACAGGATGAGGATGTTGGCCCCGTTGTCAACGTAGGTTGCGGCCTCGGCGCAAAGCGCGTCCAGACGGCGTTGCATGCCGTCGGTGCCCTCCTCGATGGGCCAGGTGATGTCCAGCGTGGCGGCGTGGAAAATCTCGTGCGAGACCTGGCGCAGCTTCTCGAGCTGGAAGTTGCGCAGGATCGGCTGGTCCATGACCAGCTGGTGGGCCTGCTCGGGGGACTCCGACAGGAGGTTGACCTCCGCGCCGACGCCAGTGTGGAGGCTCATGACCACGTTCTCGCGAATCGGATCGATCGGCGGGTTGGTGACCTGGGCGAAGAGCTGCTTGAAGTACTGAAACAGCGGCGGCTGGCGCTCGGAGAGCACGGCCAGCGCGGCGTCGTTGCCCATGCTGGCGGTCGGTTCCTCCCCGTTGGCCGCCATCGGGGCGATGATCATCCGCAGGTCCTCCTGCGAATAACCGAAGGCCAGCTGCTTGGAGCGCAGCGGCTCGACGCGCGGGGTCCGGGGCTCGCGGTCGGGGAGATCGTCGATGTGAACGACCGAGCGCTCGTACCACTCGCCGTAGGGCTTGCGGCGGGAGACCCGGCGCTTGACCTCCTGGTCCTCGACGATCCGGCCCTCCTCGAGGTCGAGCAAGAACAGCTTGCCGGGAGCCAGCCGGCCCTTGCGCTGAATGTGCTCGGGAGCCACGGTCATCACGCCGGTCTCGGAAGCCAGCACGACGTAGCCCTCGGTGTCCTGCACCCAGCGGCCGGGGCGCAGCCCGTTGCGGTCGAGCACGGCGCCGGCCATCCGGCCGTCGGTGAAGGCGATCGCCGCCGGGCCGTCCCAGGGCTCCATCAGGCAGGAGTGAAAGTCGTAGAAGCCCTTGACGTCAGGGTCGAGATCGCGGCGTGTCCGGTAGGCCTCGGGGACCATCATCATGATCGCGTGCGGGGCCGAGCGGCCGCTGAGCACGAGCAGCTCGAGCACGTTGTCAAACACGGCCGAGTCCGAGCCGCCCTGACGGACGACCGGCACGACCTTCTCGAGGTCGGCCCCGAACAGCTCGGAGGCCAGCTGCGACTCGCGGGCGCGCATCCAGTTGACGTTGCCGCGCAGCGTGTTGACCTCGCCGTTGTGGGCGATCATCCGGTAGGGATGGGCCAGCTCCCAGCTCGGGAACGTGTTGGTCGAGAAGCGCGAGTGAACGAGGGCCAGCCGCGACGCCACGCGCGGGTCGCGCAGGTCGGGGAAGTAGCGCGGCAACTGGGGAGCGGTCAGCATCCCCTTGTAGACGAGCGTCCGGCTCGAGAAGCTGGGTAGGGAAACGTCGCTGCCGGCCTCGCGCTCGATCAAGCGGCGGATCACGTACAGCTTGCGCTCCAGCGCGCCCTGATCCTCGATCTCGTCCGAGGCCTCGACGATCACCTGCCGGATGACCGGAGCCGACATCCGGGCCGTGTCGCCCACGAAGCGGTCGTCCACCGGCACATCACGCCACCAGAGCAGGCGCTGGCCCTCGTCGGCAATCGTCTTCTCGATCAGCTGCTCGACGCTCAACCGCCGCTCGGGATCACTGGGCAGAAAACAGACGCCGACGCCGTAGCGGCCGGCGGGGGGCAGATCGATACCGGCCACCGCTCCGCGCATGAACGCATCAGGGATCTGGATGAGGATGCCGGCGCCGTCGCCCGTGTTGGGGTCCGCGCCCGAGGCGCCGCGGTGCTCCAGGTTCTCGAGCGCGTCCAGGCCTTTCTCCACCACTGCATGCGTAGCCTCGCCCCACAGCTTCGCCACCAGGGCGATTCCGCAGGCATCGTGCTCGTTTGAAGGGTGGTAGAGGCCGGTTTCCCCGGGGGGAGCGATTCGGTACATGGAGTGCCTTCTTGGAGGGTGCAGCGGGCACAACGAGGCAGCCGAGAAAGGCTACCAACGGTTTTTGTTGTGCGAACCCTCCTAAAGACCAGGTGAGCTTCCGGTTAGTCCGCCTCTGAGACGGGAAGTGCGTGCTAGAGACATCTGATGCCCAATCTCAAAGCCAAGCTCTCCGTTGCCGTCGTGCTCGCCGGCGCCTCCCTGCTCAGCGCCTGCGGAGGCGGTGGGGTTCCGACCACGACCTCGCTCAACCCGGCCAAGAGCACCCCGAAGGCGACCAGCCCCGGCCCGAAGAAGACCAACAACTCCTCGCCGGGCAACAGCAACGGCGGTGGCGCCGCCGGGGTCTCGAGCACGGCCACGAGCACCGCGAGCGGCAACTCAAACGGCGGTTCTGCCTTGAGCACCAGCTCCACGGCCAGCAAGCCCCACCGGCACCCGATGAAGCCCAGCTCGGGCAACGGAGGCGCCGCCGTGTCGAGTTCGAGCTCCGGCGGCTAGTGGCGTAAGGCCAGCGCGCCGCGAGTCGGCCGGCTCAGGTCTTGGCCTTGGCGCGCGACTTCGACGCGCCGCCCGACTTGGAACTGCTCGACGACTTCGAACCGCCGGTCGACTTCGAGCCGGACCCGCTCTTGGCGTTTGCGGAGCCGTCCTTGCCGTTGGCCGATGAGGACTTGCGCGTCTTGGCGGCCGGCTTCTTGGCGGCCGGCTTCTTGGCCGGCTCGTCACTGTCGCCGCTGCGGATCTCGGCCAGACTGGCCTCGAGCGCGGCCATCAGATCCGGGGCCGGAGTCGTGTCCTCGGCCTCGGGCTGGACGGCGATTTCCTCGCCGGCGGCCTTGCGCTCGATCAGGTCGAGCACGCGATCGCGGTATTCGTCGCGGAACTTGCTGGGGTCAAAGTCGGCCGACAGCGACTCGATCAACTGCTGGGCCATGGTCAGCTCGCGCTTGGAGGCCTCGGCCTCGCCGACAGCGTCGAGCTCGTCGATGCGGTCAGGCGGCACAACCTCGTCGCCGAACAACATCGTGGACATCGTCATCACGCCATCGGTCGGGCGCACCGCGCAGAGCTGCTGCTTGGAGCGGATGACCACGCGTCCGATCGCCACCTTGCCCGCTTCGCGCATGGCCTCCAGGAGCAATGTGTAGGCCTTGGCGCCGCCCGTCGTCGGGGCGAGGTAGTAGGAGTGGTCGTAGTAGATCGGGTCGATCTCCGACTCCTCGACGAACTCCTCGATATCGATCGTCTTGGTGGCCTTGGGATCCAGTGCCTCGAGCTCCTCGGTCTCGATCAGCACATAACGGTCGGGACTGAGCTCGTAGCCCTTGACGATCTCCTCGTAGGGGACCTCCTCCCCGGTCGAGGGATCGACCCGCTTCTGGCGGATCCGAGCCCCGGTCTTACTCGAGAGCTGGTGAAAGCGGACGGATTTGGGCGACGTGGCGCTATAGAGCTTGACGGGAACGTTGACGAGCCCGAAGCTGATAGCGCCGGTCCAGATTGCGCGAGCCATGGACGACTTTCTATACCCGGTGGGCCGATCAGGCAAGCCCTGATTGCGGTCTTGCCGGTTGAGGGCCGGGGTGATGCGCGGCTGGAGCCCCGACCGCCCAACGCCTGCGCCAAGATCTCACGGAACGCCCGCCGCGCGCGTTCTCTACTCGTGAAGCTGCCCCCGTTCCAAGACCTGCTCGACGCCCACGGCCGCGATGTGTACCGCTTCCTGGCCGCCTCGCTGGGGCCGGTCGAGGCCGACGATGCCTACCAGGAGACCTGGCTGGCGGCACTTCGCGCCTATCCCTCCCTCCGGGACGCGTCGAACCTGCGGGGCTGGATCCTGACCGTGGCTCATCGCAAGGCGATCGACCATCACCGCGGGCGGACCCGCCGGCCGCTGCCGGTGCCCGACGCCCCCGGTCTGAGCGGCCAGGCCGCCGATGGGCCGGAGCTGCCGCAGGACGGAACCGGGCTGTGGGGACAGGTGGCGGCGCTGCCCGAGAAGCAGCGCATCGCCCTGGCCCTGCGGTTCATCACCGACGCTCCCTACACGAGCGTCGCGGCGGTCATGGGCACCAGCGAGGAGGCCGCCCGGCGGAACGTGCACGAGGGCCTGAAGCGGCTGCGAAAGGACTACGTGAAGACATGAGTACCGACGATCTAGGAGAGCGGCTGCGGGCCTTCGCCCCGGCGCCGGACGAACTGCCCGATGTGAGCGGGCCGGCGGCCCGGGCCGGCCTGCTGGACGTGGCCTACGCCACGCTCGAGTCCCCCGTCGGCGAATTGCTGCTGGCCGCGACCGAGGCCGGACTGGTGCAGGTGGCCTACGTGGATGCGGCTCAGCTCGACGGCCTGCTCGCCCGGCTCGCCGACCGCGTCTCGCCCCGGGTGCTGTTGGCTCCCCGCCGGCTCGACGAGCCCCGGCGAGAGCTGGATCAGTACTTCAGCGGCCGGCGGCGTTCGTTCGAGGTCGCTCTCGACGAGCGACTGATGAGCGCCTTTGCCCGCCGGGTGATGACCGCGGCGGCGGCGATTCCATACGGCGCCGTCTCGTCCTACGCCCAGGTCGCCGCGCAGGCGGGCAGTCCCCACGGGGCGCGGGCGGCCGGCAATGCGCTCGGCTCCAATCCGCTGCCGATCATCCTGCCCTGCCACCGCGTACTTCGCTCTGGAGGCGACCTCGGCGGTTATACCGGCGGCCTGGATCGCAAACGAACGCTGCTGGCCATCGAGCAGGGCCAGTTGCCGCTCGGGTCCGGCTGACGCCGCTCAGGTCGCCGAGCTCGGCTCCCGGCGGCCCTACGTGCTGCGGCGCGGCCGACGCGCTGCGGCGTGCGCACGGCGTGGGCCGGGTAACACGCTGGAATGGATTTGCTTCGCCCGGTGCGGGCGTTTGACAGCGCCCAGCAGCGGCGTGCGTGGACGGCGATCCCGATCGCCGTGATCAAGAAGTTCGGTGACGATCAGGCCGGAAGCCTGGCCGCACTGGTCGCCTACTACGCGTTCTTCTCGCTGTTCCCGCTGCTGCTGGTGTTCGTGACGATCCTCGGGTTTGTCCTCCAGGGCGACCCGAGCGCCGCGCGCTCGGTCGAGGATTCCGCCCTCGGCCAGTTCCCCATCATCGGCAAGCAGCTGCACGAGATCGGTGGCCTTCACGGCCACGTCACCGCGCTGGTCATCGGGCTGGTGACCTCGATCCTGGCCGGACTTGGGGTCACTCAGGCGGCGCAGAACGCCTTTGACCGCATCTGGGCCGTGCCCTTCAAGAACCGCCCCAATTTCTGGCAGTCGCGGCTGCGCGGACTGCTCCTGCTCGTCTCCCTCGGCGTCCTGTTCATCGGCGCCACGCTGGCTTCGGGGGTAGTCACCAGCGGCCTCGGCAAGGGGATTGTGGTCAACGTGATCGGGATCATCATCTCGCTGCTCTTGAACTTCAGCCTGTTCTTCGCCGCCTTCCGGTTCCTGACGTCGACCACGATCCCCAGCCGGCATCTGCGCGCCGGCGTGATCGTGGCCGGGGTCATGTGGGCGATCCTGCAGGCCGTCGGCGGCTATTACATCGGCCATGTGTTCAAGAAATCGAGCAGCACCTACGGCACGTTTGGCCTGGTCATCGCGCTGCTCGTGTGGCTGCACCTCGGCGCTCAGATGACCCTGTACGCAGCGGAGATCAATGTCGTGCTCACCCGGCGCCTGTGGCCGCGCAGTCTGTTCGGTCCGCCCAGCGAGCCCGCCGACCAGCGGACCCTGACCGATCTGGCCAAGGTCGAGGAGCGTTCCGACGAGCAGATCGTCGACGTCGAGTTCAAGGGTCCCGGCGTCTAGTCCCAGCGTGGGTCGGGCTCAGAACAGCTGATCGGCGCTCACCCTGCGGGTGACCTCGAGCGGCCAGGAACACAGTCCGCCCTCGGCCGGACAGCCGGCGCACAGGCCACGGTGGGGAGTCTCGGTGACGGCAAACTCGCCGCGCAGCACCGGGCCCGCCCGCCGGGCGAGCTCAGCCTCCAGCTCCGGGAGCTCAGCGGCCTGGTGGATCACCGACACCGGATGGTCGGGGTCTTCCAAAAAGCAGTAGGCGACCTCGACTCCGATCGCACCCGTGTGGAGGGCGGCCAGGGCGTAGATCAGGCGCTGGGTCCCGTACACCGTGGCCACCAGGCGGGCCGGATCGGTCCCGTCCAGCCGGTCGCTCTTGTAGTCGACGATCAGCGCGCGCCCGCCGGGAGCGCGGGCCAGGACGTCGATCGCGCCGGTGATGAGTACTTGGCCGAGGGCAAAGGCAAAACGCTCCTCGCGGCGAGGCTCGGACACCTGCGCGAGCCGGTCACGCAGCGGACTAGCCAGGAAACGCTGCACAGTGACGATCGCGTCCGCGGTCGCGGCCTGATCGGGCGCGGTCAGGCCAGCGGCGTGGGCGGCGCTG
>DASXHG010000250.1:0-3804 GCA_036488625.1 Solirubrobacteraceae bacterium
CCGTCGACCGTATACGTCGACCCGGTGATGTAGGCGGCGCGGTCGGAGGCGAGAAACACGGCCAGCGTGGCCACCTCCTCCGGCGTGCCCATGCGCCGCTGCGGGACGACCCGCTGCAGCAGCGCGAGCTTGTCGGGGTCCTCGACGGTGGCCGTGTTGAGAGGGGTGAGGATCGCGCCCGGCGCGATGTTGTTGACGCGGATCCCGTAGTCGGCGAGCTCGAGTGCCGCCGTGCGCATCAGCATCCGCAAGCCGCCCTTGGCCACGGTGTAGGGCGCAAACGTCGGAAAGGCCACGTCCTCGTGGATCGAGGACATGTTGATGATCGAGCCGCCGCGACCGGAGTCGCGCATGGCCTGAGCCGCCGCCTGCAGACAGCAGAACGCACCGCGCAGGTTGACCCGCAGGACGGCATCCCAATCCTCGACGGGCATATCGAGCAAGGGCGCCGACCGGTTCACGGCGGCGTTGTTGACGAGCACGTCAAGACCGCCGAAGCGATCGACTGTCGCGTTCACCAGCTTCGATACCTGCGCCGGCTCGCCGATATCGGCCTCGACCGCGCACGCGCGCGGCAGGCGCGCGGCGTGCTCCCGGGCCTGGACCCCGTGCTCGCCAGACCAGTTGATGCAGACGGCGGCGCCCGCGTCGGCCATGGCCTGCACCACGGCCTGGCCGATTCCGCTTCCGCCTCCGGTGACGAGCGCGACCTTGCCCTCGAGCTCCATGCGGTCGGAGACTAATCAGTCCGAGCCGTCGGTCTCCTCGGAGGCCGACACCGCCAGCCTCCACCGAGTCGAGCCATCGTCCGCAGTCTCACTGTCCACCAGTCCTTGCGCCGACAGCCGCGCCAGCTCGGCGCGGAAGGCGCCGTAGGGGATCAAACCGACCTGGGCGAGGGCGAGATAACCGACACGCTCGTAAAGCTCGGACGTGCTCGCCGGCTGGTTCGTAACTGCCGATAGGACAACCGACGAGCGTGACATCGGCTCTCGGTTACCCATCGCCACGGGGTCAACAATCATCCAAGATCGGTCAGCGCCTCGTCGCGGTCGACCTTCATCCCGCACGCCGGGCCGGTTGCGCCGTCTCGGGCGGTGAGCCAGAACAGAACGGCGAAGATCACGACGCCGAGCACGTTGAGCGCGAGCTTGTAGTCGGCGTGAATTGGGCTGAAGATGTCTCCGCGGGTCGGGCGCGGCCCGGTGGGAATCAGCCCGAGCCCGCTAAAGACCCCGTCGACGATCAGCGCGGCGATCACCATCGTCGTGAACATCAGGGCGCTGATCCGCACCGTGAACTTCAAGCCGTAGTACTTGCGGTAGATGGCCAGGATCGGCAGCACGATCAGGTCCGCGAACAGAAACGCGAGCACGCCCCCGAACGAGATCCCGCCCGACCACAGCACCGCGGCCAGCGGGACGTTGCCGACCGAGCACACGAAGCTCAGCACGGCGATGATCGGCCCGACGATCACGTTCTCGATCACCGGCAGCGGCGCCGCTGCGTGGCGGATGAACAGGTGCTCGAAGAAGCCGTTGCCGAGCTGCGCGATGAATCCGGCCAGCAGGAACCCGACCGTGATCTCCTTCCACAGCATCTTCCAGTCCCCGCGGAAGTTGTGCGCGACGTCTGACCACGCCCGGGCGGAGGTGAGTCGCTCGCGCCACGAGAGCGGCTCGCCCATCGTGTGATGTTGATGTCCGGTGTCGGCCTCGCGCGCGTGCTCGCGGGCCTGCTCCTCGAGGCGGCGGCTGACGAACAACCGCAACAGCACGGTCATCAGCACGATCATCACGATTCCGCCGACGTACTCGGCCAGCGTGAACTGCCAGCCGATCAGGACCCACAGGACCAGACCCAGCTCCCACACGAGGTTGGTCGAGGCGAACTGGAAGGCCAGCGTTGAGGCGGCACTCGCGCCTTTTTGAAAGAGCGACTTTGCGATCGCGATCGCGGCATACGAACAGGACGAGGACGCGGCGCCGAGTCCGGTCGCCCAGCCGATCGCACTGATGTCCGAGCCGCTCATCAGCGCTTGGATGCGCTCGCGTGGCACCCACGCCTGCACGATCGCCGAGATGGCAAACCCGAACACGAGAGCCCACCAGACCTCCCAGGCCATCAGGAACGAGTCGCGCAGGCCGTGCCAGATGACATCGAGGACGCTCACGACGGCCCACGTTACCAGTACCCCTAGGGGGTAGGGGTAGTTGATAGAGTCCCATCGATGCCAAAGACTCAGACGCCGACCCGGGGATATACCGCCACCAAGGACCAGCTGCTCGCACGGCTGGGGCGAATCGAGGGCCAGATCCGCGGGATCGAGGGAATGGTCAGCGACGACCGCTATTGCATCGACATCCTCACGCAGATCAGCGCCGCCCAGGCCGCGCTTGACAAGGTGGCGCTCGGATTGCTCGATGGACACGCCCACACCTGCGTGATCGGCGCCGAGCCGAGCCAGCAGGACGAGCGAACCGAAGAGATGATGGCCGCCGTCGGCCGGCTCCTGCGACGCGGCTGATAGAGCCGGCGTCGCGGCGCCCCCCGAGCGGCGCCTATGCGGCCGGGGAGTTCTGCTCGGCGCGCTTGGCGCGCCGCTCGGCTGCTTCCTGCTTGAGCTCCGCCTGCCGGGTTGACAGCGAGGCGACCTGCGCCGCGCGCCGTTCGGCGGTGGTGAGCCGGCCGTTGGTCGGTTGCGAGGAAACGGTCACCTTGTGCTTTGCAGCCATCACTTCTCCTTGACTTGTTGCCACATCGTTGTGGCGGGTTGGACTGCGGCCTCCATGGTCCTACCCAGGAGACGTGATTCGGTAGCGGGTCGCCCTCGCTCGTCGGCCTCTGCGGCCCCTTCGGAAGGGCTGAACACATCGCCCAAGCAAGAAGAGCTGGGCTCGCTGAGCGCATGCCGAGCCTACCAGAATCCGACCATTGCACTCGGATTTAGCGCGATCGGAGCGAGCCCTGGGGCCAGGCCGCGGGGGGGCCGCAGCGCCGTCGCCGCGGGCAACGACTAGGGTTGGGGGCGTGGACGACCTCGAGATCAACGCGCTTGTAGCCAGATTGTCGCGTCCACACCCTTCCGGCGGGGTCGTGATCGAACGCGCGGCCATTCTCGCCGCCGGAACCGACTTTCCCGCGGTGATGAACTGGATCACCGACCACTCCGGCAGGCCCGATACCGCCTTGCCCGCAACCCGCGGCCGCGGGTTGCACGGCTCGCGCGTGAACGAACGCGACGTGACCGACTCGAGAGCGCCGTTGCGCTTCGTGCTGCCGGCCGGCGCGCTGCACTGACCGACCCCGGCGACTCGAACTCGAGCGCGGAAGGCGCGGAAGGCAGCCCGGCTCCGCGCGGTCCGTCATTCGCTAGGGCAGCGTGATCCGCCAGTAATGCGTTTCGACGTCGTCCGCCCCGTCGGTGTCAGCGTGTCCCCGGGCATGGGTGTGGACGTACCTGGCGGCGTGAGGAACGAGGACGAACCCCCAGGCCAGCGCGAACAGGCCGCCGGCCACGGAGCTGATCGAGAGGAGCACAACGGTCCCGAGCAGACCCAGCGGGAACATCCACTGCGCCATCCACGCTCTCATCGTCCTCAAACGGTACGCCCGGCCACGACCGGGGACAAGTTAATTTCTGAACACACGCGGCGGCGGGTTCGCCGCTCGGATCGGGGCCTGCCAAATAACATCTACGCACATGTCAGGTTCACCTGAAGGATCTTGACGTTGGTCGCCCGGCCGCTGGTTTCGGTGAGCCGACTCCGATCTCGGGCAGGGTGAGACGAGTGCAGGTCGACG
>DASXHG010000252.1:0-2409 GCA_036488625.1 Solirubrobacteraceae bacterium
GCGCGCTCGTAGCGCTGGGCGGCCGCGGCGCTGTGCATCTGCGCCTCCACGTGGTTCAGAAGCGGGGCCCCGGGCTCCCCACCGGGGGAGTCCACGAACAGTCGCAGGACCTCGTCGAGCCGGCGGCGGTACAGGTTCGGGTCCAGATCGCCCAGGCACGGCGACAGACAGCGCCCCATCTGCCCGTAGGCCGAGGGATGATCGCGGCGCGGCAGCCGCCGGCCGCAGTGACGCAGGCCGAACAGGCTGTCGAGCTGCTCGATCAGCTCGAGCGCCAGCCGCCGTCCCCGCAGCGGCCCGATCGTCACCGCATGACCGGCCGCGGGATCGGGGCTGACCTCGAGGATCGGAAACGGGATGTCGAGGCGGCAACGGATATAGACCAATCGGTCGTCGCGACGGTTCAGTGATTTGTTGCCCGGAGGCGCCAGCTCCTTGATGAGCCGGTTCTCGAGCACCAGCGCGCCGAGTTCCGAGCTCGTGGTCCGGTAGTCAACGACGCTGGCGTGCGCCGTCCACGCGGCCGGAGCCGCCGAGGGGGCAAAGTGCGCTCGCGCCCGGCTCCGGATCGAGACCGACTTGCCGACGTACAGGACCCGGCCCTGATCGTCGCGGAACAGGTACACCCCGGGATCGCGAGGCAGCTCACCGAACTCAGGCTGTGACTCGGTCCGACGGCCGGGGAAGTGACCGACCGAAGCCCGGGTGCCCTTGCGCGAGCGCGCGCGTCGCTTCGGACCCAAGGCCCGGAGCGCATCGGCGACCGTGATCGCGTTCGCACACAGGCGCGGGAACAGAGCGCACAGAACACGCGCGCAGGTCTCGGCGTCGGCCAGGGCACGATGCGCCTGGTGGACCTCGATCCCGAGCGCATCGGCGAGCTTGCCCAGACCGCGCTCGCGCTGAAGGGGCAGCATCGCCCGGGCCAGCGCGGCCGTGCAGATGATCGGCGGCCGCGGCCAGTCAAGACCCACGCGCGCGAACGCCTGGCGCAGCACGCGCCGGTCAAAGGGCGCGTTGTGGGCGACCATGACGCGGCCCTCCAACTGCGCCGACAGACGGGGGAGGACGTGCTCGGGCCAGGGAGCCTCGTCGACCATCGCCTGACTGATCCCGGTGAAGCGCTGGATCCCGCGCCGCAGAGGTGCGCTGGGGCGGACGAGCGAGCTCCAGCGATCGTGCAGTTCGCCGCCCCCGACGAGCACCGCGCCGACCTCGGTCATCTCACACGCGTCGCCGCCCAGGCCGTTGGTTTCGGTGTCGACGACGATGAACTCGGCGCTGGCCAGGGGTGCGTGCAGCAGCTCCATCTCTGTGGTGATACGCCCGCGTCCGGACGGTTTGCACGAGGCCGTGCAACCAGGTCTCTAAACCTTCCGCCAGGAAAGTGCATTCATGACCGTTGGTGGGGGTAGCATCGCTTCTGGTTCTAGGAAGGAGTCCCGAAATGACGCCCGTCGTGCCGGATGCCGAATTGCTGCAAGAGCTGGACGCGGAAACCCGGCTGGCCTGGAGCGCGTACATCGAGCGCGTACGCGAACTGACCGGCGAGGAATACGAGCGCATTGAGCCTGAGTCGTGGAATGCACTCCAGACAGAGTTGCGTCGCTTGGACGGAGAGCGCAAATCGTTGAGCCACATCGGTAATACCAACTAGTAGCGAAACTCTGGGTCGGGTAGGGTTCGCGCCGAACCGCCGCGCGGGAGACCGTTCCGGTCACTTGAGCGGTGTGGAGAGGAGAGTCGGGTCGCGAATGCGTTTCAGGATGATCGGCGTCGTCGGTGTCAGCGTGCTGGCGGTGACCGCCTGTGGCAGCATCGGCGGCAAGGCCGCCACCGAGGCCCGCTCCCCGACGCCGGTGAATCTCACCGTCTACGTGAATGACTCGCGGGTGTCCGTCTCCCCCGCCTCGGTAGGCGCGGGTCCGGTCGTCTTCATCGTCACCAATCAGGCCTCCAACGCCGAGGCGCTTTCGATCTCGCGCTCCGGTCAGGGCGGCCCGGTGGCCAGCACGGCCCCGATCAATCCGCAGGGGACGACCCAGGTCGCGGTCGACTTCCGACCGGGCACCTACACGGTCGGCACCTCGCAGCACGGCGGCACCGACGCCGCCCTGTCTGTCTCCCCTCCGATCCGGCCGGCCTCGATCCACGTCGGGCACCCGCGCCAGAGCTCCAGCAACGAGTTGCTCCAGCCCTAGCCGCCCCGGAGGACTTCCCTCCGATTCGTAGGGCTGCGGCTGGGGGCACGGGGCGTCGGCCGCTCTGACCCGGGCGGCGGTACGACGGGATTCCAAAACCCCTACGATCCGGTGCCCTGATGGTGGCTGGTAAACGAGCGGAAAGGTAGCCGTGGCGGTCGATCTGAGCCAAGTTGCAAACGTCGAGACCGAGCCCGGCGAGCTGCCG
>DASXHG010000257.1:0-6729 GCA_036488625.1 Solirubrobacteraceae bacterium
TGAGCGGGTTGACGGTCCAGAACGCCGTGATCAGCATCAGGACCAGCGAGGCCAGGTAGATGACCAGGAACCACAGCAGCGGCGGCGACAGGGTGAACAGGGCGCGCAGCCACGGACGGCGCCACAGTGCCGCCGACACGCGGCCCGCGGCGCGGGAGCGAGAACGAGGCGCCCCGGGACCGGAACGACCGGCCCCCGGGCCACCCTCGCGGTTGGCGACTACGGACACGTGGCGGGCCGCTAGCCGATGATCTGTGTCCAGGCCGAGACCCAACTCTGGAACGGCACACAGTCGCTCTTGCCGTTCCCGCACTGGGCCAGAGGCGTCTTCCAGAATTTGATCGTCTGGAAGTAGGTCTCGGGCGCGTTCTCGTGGTAGGCGGCGCAGGAGCCCTTCTGGAGTTTGTCCATGATCGGGCACGACAGCTTGTTGGCCGGCGTCTCACCGAAGTACACGGCCTGCTGAGCCTGGACCTTCGGGGTCGTCACCCACTGCATCCACTTGTAGGCGCAGTTGGGGTGGGGGGCACGAGTGGCCAACATCCAGGTGTCGGCCCATCCGGTCGCGCCCTGGCTGGGGATCGTGTCGGCGACCTTCGCGCCCGCAGCCTTGAGCGTGTTGGTCTGATACGGCCAGGCCGCCCCGACCACGGTCGTCCCACTCTGGAACAGCGAGATCTCCTGCGACGCCAGACCCCAGTACTTCTTGATCAGCGGATGCTCTGACTTGAGCAGCGCGACCGTGGCGTTGAACTGGGGCTGAGTCAGCTCATAGGGGTCGCCGATCCCCAGCTTGGGGTCCGTCTTGGAGAGATAGAGCGCGGCATCGGCGATCTGGATCGGGTTGTCGGGCACCGTGACCTGACCGGAGTACTGCTTGTTGTAGAGGACATTCCACGAGTTCGGCGCCGTCTTGAACGTCTTGGTCGAATACAGCAGCACGTTGGGCCCGAACTCGTAGGAGACGCCGTAGTGCTTGCCGTCAATCGTGTTGAACGGCGGCGTCTGCAGGAAGGGGTGGAAGTCCTTCCAGGACGGGATCAGGGAGATGTTGATGGGCCGCACATCACCGCCGTAGATGAGGCGCAGGTCCGCATCACCGGAGGCCGAGACGAGGTCGTACTGGTTGCCACCGCCATTGGCCATGAGCGAGACCATCTCGCTCGAGGAGCCGGCGTACTTGGTACTGACCTGGCATCCGGTCGAGGCCTCAAACGGCTTGACCCACTGGGGCTGGGCATAACCCTCCCAGGCGATCAGGTTCAGATGGCCCTCGCCCTTGCCCACGGCCGAGGGAACGGCCGCGTTGGCCTCCGGCGCCTTGAGGCCGGCCGTCCCGCTGGCCTGTCCTGAGCCTCCGGCCGAGGACGACCCGCTACTCCCACCGCATGCGGCCACGGTCATCGCCACCGTCGCGATCGTCGCGACGAGCGTGCACCACCTATTCAACGCTCTCATCGAGCACCCACTCCTTCGGTTATTGAATGTTTCATTGCCCTTCCCCGCTGGGCGATTCGGCCGGCGGGGGCTGGCCGATGGCGAAGGTCTGGTCATCTCGCCAGCTCACCGTCACCCGCCGTCCCCGGGCCTCGAGCACTGCGGCCGCCGCCGTCTCCCGGTTCTGGTTGACGGCGATCAGGGTCCCGCCCGCGTCCAGTTCGATCACGTAGCGGGTCACCATCCCCAGGTACACGACGTCGTCGATCCGGCCTCCCTCGGCGTGTTGGCCGTCAGCCGCGGCCTGATCGGCCGGCGATACCCGGATCTTCTCGGGACGGATCGTGAAGCGCCGGCCGTTGCGCTCGAGGATGTTCGAGACGCCGATGAAGCCGGCCACGAATTCGTTGACGGGTCGTTCGTAGAGGTCGACCGGAGTGCCGAGCTGCTGGATCTGTCCGTCGCTGAGCACGACCAGCCGGTCGCTCATGGTCAGCGCCTCCTCCTGATCATGGGTCACGAACACGAACGTGATGCCGACCTCGCGCTGGATGCGCTTGAGCTCGAGCTGCATCTCCTGGCGCAGCTTGAGGTCCAACGCGCCGAGCGGCTCGTCCAGGAGCAGCACCTCGGGCTCGTTGGCGATGGCCCGAGCCAGGGCGACGCGCTGGCGCTGTCCTCCGGAAAGCTGGACCGGCCGGCGCTTGCCGTGCTCGGAGAGCCGCACCATGTCCAGAGCCGCCTGCGCCCGGCGGCGACGCTCGGCCTTTCCGACGCGTTTGACGCGCAATCCGTACTCGACGTTCTCGAACACGTCCATGTGCGGGAACAGGGCGTAGTCCTGAAACACCGTGTTGACATTGCGTGCGTAGGGGGGTTCGCGGGTCACGTCGATCCCGCTCAGGGCGATCGACCCGGCATCGGCGGCGACAAAGCCGGCGATGATCCGCAGCAGTGTGGTCTTGCCCGACCCCGACGGGCCGAGCATCGTGAAGAACTCCCCACGCGCGATGTCGAGGTCGACCCCGGCGACCGCGGTCACGCTCCCGAACGACTTCTGCACATTGCGCAGGCTGACTGCGGGCGGCGTCGCCCGGTCAGCCGGCTTCCCGCCGCCCGATGACGGTGCGGCGGTCCCGCTCGTCATCGCCTCAGACACTCCCAAAGCCTACGGCTACTTCCCTAAAACGACGAAAATCTCGTTGGCCGCCCGGGCCATATCTTGTCTCCTGAGAATGGGTCGCGGTTCGAGAGAAACCGGCGCGCGCGATCGGCGGCAAGGTACATCCCGGCGTTGCGTCTGATTGGCCAATGTGGCGTCAATCCACTGGCCAAATCGACCTAGTTCGTCGCCGCGCGAGCGACGAATTGCCCTAAGCGCGGCCCGCCCTCCGCCAACGGGGCCTACGGATCTGCGTCTCGGCGCTCAGCTCGCACCCACGGCTACGGCATGATGAGAGGTCCGATGCCCGAGCCGACCCGCCGTCTGCGCGAGCCCCCGCTCGACTTCCCCGACTATCGCTCGACGGCGCTGCGCCATCCCCGGCAGCCACTCGTCTACCTGCCCGAGCAGGTCACCGAGATGGCCGGCCCGCAACTCGGCCATCTGCGACCGGGAGCGATCGAGAACGACCTGACCCGCCAGCACGACGGTGACCCGGTCGGCGAGCGCATCACGGTCTCAGGTCGTCTACTCGACACCGGCGGGCGCCCGATCCGCGATTCCTTGATCGAGATCTGGCAGGCCAACGCGGCCGGCCGCTACCGGCACCGCTGGGACAACTGGCCGGCCCCGGTCGATCCAAACTTCTCGGGTGGCGGGCGGACCGTCACCGACGGCGAGGGTCGCTACGAGTTCGTGACCATCAAACCGGGTCCGTATCCGTGGGGCAACCACCACAACGCGTGGCGCCCCGCCCACATCCACTTCTCACTGCTCGGCCGCTCCTTCGAGCAGCGGCTGGTCACGCAGATGTACTTCCCGGGCGATCCGCTCTTCCCGCACGACCCGATCTTTAACTCTGTGCGCGACCGGCAGGCCCGCGAGCGCATGATCAGCCGCTTCAGCATCGACTCAAGCCAGGACAACTGGGCGCTGGCCTACGAGTTCGACATCGTCCTCGGCGGTCGCTTTGCGACGCCGATTGAGGAGTCGCACTGATGCTGGGGACGCTGGGTATTCGCCGGTAGGCTGGCGCAGATGCCGGAGGAGACACCGTCTCAGACCGTCGGTCCATATCTATCCCTCGGCCTGCCCTGGGAACAGGGACCGGCAGCCGATGCGAACGGCGTTCGGATTTCCGGAGTCGTTCGTGACGGGGCCGGCGAGCCGATCAAGGACGCGCTCGTGGAGACCTGGCATCAGGATCCGCCGGCCTTTGCCCGCTGCGCTACCGACGACGACGGCCGCTGGCACGTCGTTACGCCCCCGGCGCCGTTTGTCGCTGTGCACGTGTTCGCGCGCGGGCTGCTTCGCCACCTGACGACCCGGATCTACCTGCGTGAGCCCGGCCCGGACCCGGTCTGGGAGAGCGTTCCGCCCGAGCGCCGTCAGACCATGATGGCCACACCCAGCGAGGATGGCTACCGGTTTGACATCCGCCTCCAGGGCGACGACGAGACCGTCTTCTTTGACGTGTGAGAGCCAATGACCGCGTTGCACCACCGCGTGACCGGAGACGAGGATGCGCCGACAGTCCTGATGGGAGGCTCGCTCGGTACCGAACTGCAGATGTTCAATGCCCAGCTTCCCCTCGCCGATCGCCTGCGGCTGGTCTGCTTTGACCACCGCGGGCACGGTGGCTCACCGACTCCGCCCGGCCCCTATGAGATCGCCGATCTCGGGCGCGATGTGCTCGAGCTCATGGACGAGCTCGAGCTCGAGCGAGCGTCCTATTGCGGGCTGTCGATCGGCGGCATGGTCGGCATCTGGCTCGGCGCGCACGCCCCGGAACGGATAGAACGCCTGGTCCTGATCTGCACCGCCGCCCACATGCCGCCGCCCTCGGCCTGGCAGGAGCGGGCGGCTGCCGTCCTGGAGGCGGGCTCGGCCGAGCCGATCGCCGACTCGGTCGTGGACCGCTGGCTCACGCCGAGCTTCGCTACCGAGCATCCGGAGGTCCGGGCGCGGCTGCGGCTGATGCTGGCCGAATCGCCGGCGCGAGGCTACGCCTGGTGCTGCGGCGCGATCGAGCGCATGGACCAGCGCGAAGATCTCGCTCGTATCGCCGCTCCGACGCTCGTCATCTCGGGATCTGATGATCTGGCCGCGCCGTCCGACAAGCAGCGCCTGATCGCCGACGCCATTCCGAGAGCCAGCTACGAGATCGTCGGCCCAGCGGCGCACGTCGCCTCGGTCGAACAACCCGACCAGATCAACCGCCTGATCGGCGAGTTCCTGTCCTGACGCGAGCCGGGTTACCCCGCCCCGGCGCGCTGCTTGAAGTTTCCAGGCCGACCGGCCGAATCATCCCCTTCGGACGATGCGGTCAACCGCGGCGTCGGGCACCGTCGTCAGGGCTAGACGTTCGACGCCGGGGGAAGACACATGCGGTTTCTGCTCAACATCATCTGGCTTGTCCTCTGTGGCTTCTGGATGGCGCTGCTCTACACCCTGGCCGGCATCGTGATGTGCATCTTGATCATCACGATTCCCTTTGGCCTCCAGGCCTTCAAGCTCGCCGGTTTCATGCTCTGGCCCTTCGGGCGCACCGTGGTTCGGCGACCAGATGCGGGGGCGCCGTCGGTCGTGGGAAACGTGCTCTGGGTGATCCTGGTCGGCTGGGAACTGGCGATCGCTCATCTCGTGACCGCGTTCGCGCTCGCCATCACGATCATCGGGATCCCGCTCGCGCTGGCCAACCTCAAGCTCATTCCGATCTCCCTGCTTCCGTTCGGACGGGTTGTCGTGCCCGTTGACGAGGCGGCCGCGTCGGGCGCTTCCTTCATGTGAGCCGGGAATGACGGCGTCGTTCGCCTGATCTGGGTGATGCGCTGGTGGCGGCGTTGCGCTTGAGTCGGTGTTTCATGTACGGCGATCAGGAAGGACACTCATGCCCGCGGTGAACTACAAGACGACCCGCCTCAGCCAGGGCAAGCACTCTTCGCCGGAGGAGGGGGTATGCGTGATGGAGCTGGCGTCGATGATCGCCGGCGAGCCATTCAGTGACCGCCCGGCTTCGGTCTGTCCCGTGATCGGCTCGTTCCTGCGGGCCTACAACGACAGCGTCTGTCGCGCGCGCCGACAGGATCTCTACGCCTACGCGGCCAAGGTCGTGGGCAGCCGCGACCCCCAGGTGGAGAAGGCGCGAGCCGAGTGCTTGGCGGCGTGGAGGCCAGACCGGCGCCACGGGCGGCTCAGGCGCCTGTTGCCGCTGGCGGTCATTCGAGCCGCCTGCGGCCCGTGGCAGCCACCGATTGATTACCTCGGCGCCTACGCCGTCCAGTCGATCACCACGCACACCCCCCACACGCACGCCGATGCCCTCGCGCTCGTCGATCGCCTCCTGGCCATCACATCGTCTGACCGCGAGCATCCGCCGGCGAGGCCGATCAAGCCGCCGCGGGCCGTCCGCTTTCCTGAGTCCGCCGGACGCCAGGTATAGCGACGATGCGGTGCCTGGGCCAGCCAATACCTCTGGGTCAGCGGGGCCATGCTTGAGCTCTCGCTGGCGGACGTGGTCACGGTGCCCGCGGGGCAACCGGCCCATCATCAAGCGGGATGGGTCGCGTGGGTCGTTGTCGGGCTGATCGCGGTAGCGGTGGTCGCCGGCAAGGTGTGGCTGACCATGGCCGCGCACGGCGGAACGGATGGGGGAGAGGACTCCGATGACGGAGGAGGCGGGCTGCGTCGCGACGATGGCGTGGCCCCGAGACCGCCTCAGCCTCCCACGACCGGGACCGATCCGGAGTGGTGGCCTGAGTTCGAGCGTCAGTTCGCGGCCCACGTGGCTCGTCACACGCCGCGCGCGCGAGGAGAGAAGGAACGGATGGCTGCCCGCGCCGCCGCCGTAGGCTGGTGCCCATGTCTCGCGCAATCGAGGATCGCAACCACAGGATGCTCGAGGCCCGCGACACGATGGATCGCGCGTTCGCACGGCCGCTGGACCTCCCGGCTCTGGCGCGCATGGCCCACGTCTCGCTCGCCCACTTCAGCCGTGAGTTCCGTGCCACCTTCGGCGAGACGCCCCACAGGTACTTGCAGCGCCGCCGAGTCGAGCGGGCGATGGAGCTGTTGCGCGAGACCCGCCGACCCGTGACGGAGATCTGCTTCGACGTCGGCTTCAGCAGCCT
>DASXHG010000321.1:0-3009 GCA_036488625.1 Solirubrobacteraceae bacterium
GTCCACGCGCCGCCATCGCCGTTGGCGGGAGACCAGGCGCTCTGCATCAGGCGTCCCATCTCCTCCTGAAGCTGCTCGAACTCCCGGAACGGATCCCATCGCTGCATCGGCTGGGACGAGGTTTCGGTGCGTCGTGCGGGCGGGGGCATCAGCCGCTCCTCTCGATGGTGGAATTCCAGTTTCCAGGCCCGTAGGCCACTGAGGCGGCCAGACAAGCTGCGGACTCGAGTGCCGCCGACCGGCCTCGGAGCTGGCGGCCACCACCGACCGGCCTCGGAGCCGGCGGCTACCACCGACCGGCCTTGACGCCGGGGGCCGCCGCCCTAGGACACCGAGTGAACAGCGTTGGCGAAGCCGAGAGGAGCTGGCGAAATGGCAAAGGCGGTTGGCATCGATCTGGGAACCACGAACTCGGTCGTCGCCGCAACGATGGAGGGCGGGCAGGCCGAGGTCATCCCCAACGCCGAGGGCGGACGGGTCACGCCGTCGGTCGTCGCGTTCACCGAGGACGGCCAGCGACTAGTGGGGCAGGTGGCTCGGCGCCAGGCGATTCTCAATTCGGAGGCCACGATCTACTCGGCCAAGCGGTTCATCGGGCGCCGCTTCGAGGAGGTGCAGGAAGAGACCAAGATCGTCACCTACAAGGTCGTGTCCGGGCCGAACGGCGCGGCGCGGTTCGACATCCGCGGCAAGCTGTACGCGCCGGAGGAGATCTCCGCTCTCGTGCTGCGCAAGCTCGCCGAAGATGCCGCCAAGTACCTCGGTGAGCGCGTCACCGAGGCGGTGATCACCGTGCCCGCCTACTTCAACGACGCCCAGCGCCAGGCGACGCGGGACGCCGGCCAGATCGCCGGGCTGGAGGTCCTGCGCATCATCAACGAGCCAACCGCCGCCGCGCTCGCCTACGGGATGGACAAGAAAGGACAGGAGACCATCCTGGTGTTCGACCTCGGGGGCGGGACGTTCGACGTCTCGGTCCTGGAGGTCGGCGACGGCGTCGTGGAGGTCCGCGCCACCAGCGGTGACGGCCACCTCGGCGGAGACGACTTCGACAGACGCATCGTCGACTGGCTGGCCGACGAGTTCAAGCGCGACCAGGGCATCGATCTGCGCAACGATCCCCAGGCGCTGCAGCGCCTCTATGAAGCGGCCGAGCGCGCCAAGGTGGAACTCTCGTCGCAAACGCAGACGCAGGTCAACCTGCCCTTCATTACCGCCGACGCCTCCGGCCCCAAGCACCTGAACATGTCGCTGAAGCGCGCGACGTTCGATCAGCTGACGGCCGATCTCGTGGAGCGGACGCGAGGCCCGGTGGAGCAAGCCCTGTCGGACGCCAAGATGACCTCCGACGACATCGACGAGGTGATCCTGGTCGGCGGGTCGACGCGGATCCCGAGTGTCCAGGAGCTCGTGCGTCGAATGACCGGCGGCAAGGATCCGAACATGACTGTCAACCCCGACGAGGTCGTCGCCCTCGGCGCCGCGCTGCAGGCCGGTGTCCTCAAGGGTGAGGTCGAGGACGTCGTGCTCCTCGACGTCCTGCCTCTGTCGCTGGGACTGGAGACGCTGGGCGGTGTGATGACGAAGGTGATCGAGCGCAACACCACGATCCCGGCCCGCCGGACGGAGACGTTCTCAACCGCCGAGGACAACCAGACGGCGGTCGACGTGGTCGTCCTTCAGGGCGAGCGCGAGCTGGCCGCCGATAATCGCCAGCTGGCCCGGTTCCGGCTGGAGGGGATTGCTCCGGCGCCCCGCGGCGTTCCCCAGATCGAGGTGACATTCGACGTGGACGCCAACGGCATCCTCAACGTCTCGGCGCGCGACAAGGCAACCGGCAAGGAGCAGCGGGTCACGATCTCCGAGAGCTCGAATCTGGACACGAACGAGGTTGAGGAGATGATCCGGCTCGCCGAGGCCCACGCCGAGGAGGATCGCCGGCGTCGCGAGGAGATCGATGCCCGCAACGAGCTCGACTCGCTCGCCTATCGGGTTGACCAGCTCGTGACTGAGCTGCAGGAGCAGCTGCCCGTCAATGAGAAGGCCCGCGCCGAGCAGGGCGTCGCCGACGCCCGCCAGGCGATCGCCGACGAAGTGCCGATCGATCGGCTGCGCCAGCTCATCTCTGACCTCCAGCAGCTGGTGGCGGCGCTGCCGTCAGCCGCCGCAGCATCCCCACAGACTTCGGCCACGAGCGGGAACGGCGCCGGGAACGGCGCGGCGACGCCGAGCGACGAGGAGGTGGTGGATGCCGAGTTCACCCGAGAGTGACACGCAGGCCACCCCCCCCATCGATCAGGCACAGCCTGAGATCGGAGAGCTCGCCGCCGAGCTGGAGCGGATTGAGGACCGCTACAAGCGGGCCCTCGCGGACCTCGACAACTACCGCAAGCGAGCGGCGCGGGAGATGGAGACCCGGGTGGCAGCGGCCCAGGAGGCGATCATCGGAGACTGGCTGAACGTCGTGGACAGCTTGGAGCGCGCCGTGCAGATGGAGGCGAACGGACCCTGCCGCGACGGCCTCTCAGCCGTCCTGGAGCAGATGAACAGCGTGCTCGCACAGGAGGGCGTTCACCGGATTGGCGCGCCCGGCGAGCGCTTTGACCCCCAGCGCCACGCGGCGATCGCCGTGGAGGACTCGGCCGAGGCGCCAGACCAGACCATCCTGGCCGTGCAGCGCTCCGGATTTGCCCTCGGAGACAGGGTGATCCGGCCGGCCCAGGTGGTGGTGGCCCGGCCGCCTCAGAGCGCCGGCTGATGTCCGTCGCCTCCGAGGACTACTACGACGCGCTCGGCGTCCCCCGGGACGCCAGCGCCGAGGACATCCGCCGGGCCTACCGGTCGCTGGCGCGGCACTACCACCCGGACATCAATAAGGAACCGGATGCCGAGGACCGCTTTAAGCAGATGTCGGAGGCCTACGATGTGCTCCGCGATCCGGAGAAGCGGGCCCGCTACGACCGGTTCGGCGCACGGGGCGGGGCCGGCCGAGCCGGTGCCGGCGACGGC
>DASXHG010000373.1:0-4073 GCA_036488625.1 Solirubrobacteraceae bacterium
CACCAAGGCCATGGTAGCCGTGGTGGCCCGGCCAGCAGCGAATCCCCCTCACAGCTCCGAGAGACGCTTGACGGCCTCCAGCAGGCGCTCGTCGGGGGTGGTGAGCGAGATCCGGAAGAAGCCTTCGCCGTTGGGACCGTAGGCGCCGCCGGGGGAAATGATGACGCCGGTGGACTCGAGCACGTACTCGCAGTACTGGGCAGCGGTCTCGAACCCAGCGGGGATCGGCGCCCAGATATAGATCGTGCCCTTCGGTGGCGTGACCTGCACCCCGGCGGAGGCCAGCGCCTCGCAGACCAGGTCGCGCCGGCGCTGGTAGACGGCGTTCATCGCCTTCACGTCGGCGTCGACCTCGGGCGCGAGGGCGGCCGCTCCGGCCAGCTGGACCGCCTCGAACAGGCCCGAGTCGATGTTCGATTTCAGCCGCCAGTATTCGCCGATGGCATCGGCGTTGCCGACGATCGCCGCGCAGCGCCAGCCGGTCATGTTGTAGCCCTTGGACAGGGAGAAGACCTCGACCCCCACGTCCTTGGCGCCCGGGGTGGCGAGGAATGACGGCGCCACGTAGCCGTCGAACGTCGTCTCGCTGTAGGCGTTGTCGTGCACGACCAGGAAATCGGCCCGCTGGGCCAGCGCGATCGCATCCTGAAACACGCCCTCGGGCGCGATCGCGCCCGTCGGATTGTTGGGGTAGTTGATGAACATCAGCCGGGCCCGTTCCAGCGTCTCGGCCGGAATCGCCCCGAAGTCGGGGGCGAAGCCGCGTTCGGGCTCGAGGCCCATGAGATAGGGCTCGCCACCGGCCAACAGCGGCCCTCCGGTGTAGACGGGATAGCCGGGGTCGGAGGCCAGCGCCACGTCGCCGGGGTCAAGGAAGGCCAGGTTGAGGTTGAAGATGCACTCCTTGGCGCCGATCGCGGGCATGACCTCGGTCTCGGGATCGAGCGTCACCCCGAAGCGGCGCTCGTAGAACGCGGCCACCGCCTCGCGGAAGGCGGGCAGGCCCCGGTTGGTGGGGTACCTGTGGGTGCTCGGATCGGCCACGGCTCGCTGCGCGGCGGCCACGATCGGCGCGTAGGTCGGCGTGTCCGGATCGCCGATGCCGAGGCTGATCACGTCGACGCCGGCGGCCTTCTTGGCCGCCACCTTGCGCTCCAGCTGGGCGAACATGTACGGGGCGATCTGGTCCAGGCGCTTACTGGGTCTCATGCAACTCCTTGACGAATTCCTCGGCCAGAGCACCCCGGAATACCGGCACCGCCCAGCCCGAGAGGTTTACGTGAAGATCCTCCTCGACCTCGACCTCGAGCTCGCCCCCGTCGAGCACGACGGTCACCGGCGAATCCCCGCCGGCCAGCACGTGAGCCACGGCCGCCCCGGTGGCGCCGGTCCCGCTGGCGGTCGTCTCCCCCACCCCGCGCTCGAAGATCCGGGCCCGGATGCGATCGGGGCCGAGCGGCGTGTACCAGGACACGTTGGTGCGGTTGGGAAACAGGGCGTGGTTCTCCAGCTCGGGTCCGATGGCGGCTAGATCCAAGGCTTCGAGCTCGGACCGGTCGGCGACGGCGATCGCGCACTGCGGATTGCCCACCTGGACGTGCTGAAAGCGCCACGTGCGCTCACCCGCGGTCAGCTCTCCGCGGCCGTCGGCGCTCCCCTGCGGGTAATCGGCGCTGCGCAGTCGCACGCGGCCGAGGTCCATCCGGCAGGTGGAGGGCGAGGTGATCGTCGGCCGCATCTCCCCGGCGGCGGTCTGGATCGAAAACTGATCGCTCTCGGTCCAGCCCGAGCGCCGGAGGTAGAGCACGGCCTCGCGGGCGCCGTTACCGGACAGCTCGGCCTCCGAGCCATCGGGATTGAAGATCCGCAGACGGGCGACAAAGCCCGGCTCGTCAGGCGCTGAGAGCAGCAGGACGCCGTCGGCACAGACCCCGAAGTGCGCCGCGCAGAGCTTGCGCACCCGCTCGGGGGAGAGCGCGAACGGGAGCCTGGCCTCCTCCATGATCAGATAGTCGTTGCCGAGGGCCTGCCACTTCTCGAAGTCCACGGCGGCGAGTGTATGTGTACCGTCGCCCCGGCGATGATCCCCCGGCTTCGCGACAACACCCGGCTGCCGGTGATCCTGCTCGCCGTCGTATCGGTCCTCTCGTTCGGGGCCCGGGCCGTGCTGCTGGGCGAGCCCTGCCAGTCGCCCTGCACCACCGCCACCCAGCACACGCTGATCTTCGACGAGGCCTACTACGTCAACGCTGCCCGTGTGATCGCCGGAATCCGCCCACCGAGCGGCTCGCACTACGCCGATGCCCCGCTCGGCACCGATCCCAATGCCGAGCATCCGCAGCTGGCCAAGCTGATCATGGCCGGGGCGATCGAGTGGTTCGGTGACGGCCCGTTCGCCTGGCGGATCGGGAGCCTGTTGGCGGGGTCGATCGCGATCCTGGGCATGTTCGCCCTGGTCCGCGCGGCCGGCGGCGGTCCCTGGACCGCGCTCGCTGCCAGCACGCTGATGGCCTGCGACAACCTGCTCCTGGTCCACGGGCGGATCGGGACGCTCGACATCTACGCCGTGGCGGCGATGATCTGGGCCCTTGCCCTGTACTTACGTGGCCGCCTCCTGTCGGCGGGAGTGGTGCTGGCGATCGGATCGGCGTGCAAGCTCGTGGCTCCCTATCTGCTCGCGGTGCTGGTCCTGCTCGAGTTGGGACGGGTCGTGATCCGCAGGCGCGACCGGGCCGCGCCAGAGGATTGGACGGTTGTGCCCGCGCTGCGCCGTCTCTTCATCTGCGGCTTCTCCGCGGCCGGAATCTTCATGGCCCTGCTGGGCGTGATGGACCAGATCGCCACGCCCTACAACGACGCCGCCGCCCAGCTCATCACCGGCGGCCCGTTCGCTCATTTCAGCCACATGGTCTCCTACGCCGACACGCTGGTCAGTCCCCACGGTCCGCAGGGGATCGCGTCCTATCCGTGGGATTGGCTGATCGATCTCAAGCCGATCACCTACCTGAGGATCAACCCCTCGCTGCCCGGTCACGGGCTGTACGCCATCCATCCGGTGTCGAAGTTCCTGGGCTTCATCAGCCCGCCGATCCTGCTGGCGGGCGTGATCGCGCTACCCATCGCCGCCTGGCGGCTGCTGCGGCTGCCCCGAGTGCCGGCGCCGGGCGTTCCGGGATCCGGAGCCCAGCCGAGGATGACCGGCGACACTCCGCTGGCGCTGATCGGCCTGGCGTGGTTTCTGGGCACCTGGATCCCGTTTGCCCTGCTCAGCCTGATCGATCAGCGGACCAGCTACCTCTACTACATGGTCGTGGTCATGCCGGGGCTGTACGTGCTCGGGGCCTGGCTCGCCTCGTTGGCCTGGCGGCGGCGACGGCGGCGGCGCCTGTCGCGCGGTGTGGTCATCGCCTGGGGGCTGACGGTGATCGCGTCCGCCGTCCTGCTCTATCCGTTTACGCCGGTGTTCTGAGCCACAGCCGCTCGACCTCCCGCGCCAGGTCGGCGGGCGAGCGGTCGGTCGCATCGAGCACGGTGACACCGGCGAGCTTTCGCATCCACGTGAGCTGGCGGCGGGCGTAATTGCGACTGCGCCGCTGAGTGGCCTCGACGTCACCGGCTAGAAGCTCCTCAAACCCGAGCGCCTTGCGCGCCGTGAGCGATGCGCCGGCGGCGCTGGCCCGCCGCACCTCCTCCTCGGCCCCGGCGGCCACCATCTCCTGCACGCGGGCGTCGATCCGCGCATAGAGCGCCGTTCGCTCCATCGTCAGACCGACCAGCAACGTCGGGTGCCGCGTGGCATCGCTCCACAGCTCGGAGGTCTCGTCGGCGGGAGGATCGAGCTCGCCTGCGTCCAGCAACTCGAGCGCGCGCACGATCCGCTGCCGATCGGCGGGATCGATCTCGGCCGCGGCCCACGGGGCGCGCCTGGTCAGAACGGCGTGCAGGGCCTGAGGACCGCGCTCCTGCAGCTCGGCCAGCCAGCGCTCGCGCACGCCGGCCGGCGGCGGCGGGCGGAGGCTCAGCTCGGTCAGCGCCGCCCGTAGATACAGGCCGGTGCCCCCCACGACAATCGG
>DASXHG010000139.1:0-5471 GCA_036488625.1 Solirubrobacteraceae bacterium
CCGACGGACATGCTCGACGCCTTCACCGAGCACTACAAGGAGGCCGGGCTCGAGGACAAGCTCAACCTCGAACGCTTCCAGCCGCGGCTCGGCCTCGGCGAGGGCGAAGAAGGGGAGGGGGGCACGATCAAGTTTCTGGCCTCCGGCGTCGAGGCCGAGTCCGACGGCTCCAAGCCGATCCTGGTCGCCGGCGAGGACGAGGGCCTGGACCTGCCCTACGGCTGCCGCGAGGGGATCTGCCACACGTGTGTCGGCGAGCTGCGCAAGGGTCGCGTGCGCGACCTGCGCAACGGCAAGGTGTCCGGCCAGGAAGGCGAGGTCATCCGCACGTGCATCAACGCTCCCGAAGGCCCGATCGAAATCGAACTTTGACCCCGAACCCCGCCGCTCAAAAACTCACGACCGCAACCTGAGGAGGACGCATGAGCTCCACCGTCCAGAACGGCAGCGGCCCCGTCGCTGCGGCCCCCGAAGCGCAACACACCGACAACCCCCTGCACTGGCTGACTGAAGAGCAGATCGAAGCCATCGGCAAGGAGTTCGAGGAGCTCCACGAGCAGGTCAAGGCCGACCTCGGAGACCGGGACGCCAAGTACATCCGCTCGATGATCGCCTTCCAGCGTCAGCTGGCCCTGATCGGCCGCGCGGAGCTCGTGTTCTCGCGCTGGCGCTTGCCGTGGATTCTGGGCGCGGCCACGCTCGGCATGGCCAAGATCCTCGAGAACATGGAAATCGGCCACAACGTCATGCACGGCCAGTGGGACTGGATGAACGATCCGGTTATCAACTCCCGGGCCTGGGATTGGGACACCGCGTCGACGGCCGAGTCCTGGCGTCACTCCCACAACTACGTCCACCACACCTACACCAACATCATCGGCAAGGACCGCGACCTCGGCTACGAGATCATGCGGATCGACCCGGCTCAGAAGTGGCACCCGTGGTACGCGCTGCAGCCGATCTACAACCTCATCCTCGCCTCGCTGTTTGAGTGGGGGGTGGCGCTGCACGACCTGGACTTCGAAGCCATCCACTCGGGCGAGAAGGACATGAAGCAGGTCCGCAAGGAGCTCAAGGGGATCGCCGGCAAGGCCCGGGCGCAGATCACCAAGGATTACATCGGTTGGCCGCTGATCAGCGGGCTCGTGATGACCGGGATCGAGGCCAGCGTGATCGCCGCCAAGGCGCGCGAGGAAAGCAGCACCCAGGGTCTGGGTCGCAAGGCCAAGCGCCTGGCCCGCAAGGCGGCGCGCAAGAGCGGAAAGGACAGCGTTCTCTCACAGCTGATCGAACGGCGCTCGTTCCGCGAGCCGTTCAAGCGCACCCTGACCGCCAACGTGGTCGCCAACCTGATTCGCAATGTGTGGTCCTACGCGATCATCTTCTGCGGTCACTTCCCCGATCAGACGTTCACCTTCACCCAGGAGGAGACCGAGAACGAGACGCGAGGCGGCTGGTACGTGCGCCAGCTGTGCGGGGCGGCCAACATCGACGGCAGCCCGCTCTTCCACGTGATCAGCGGCAACCTCGGCTACCAGGTCGAGCACCACCTGTTCCCGGATATGCCCAGCACCCGGTATGGGGAGATCGCCCCCAAGGTGCGCGAGATCTGCGAGCGCTACGGGCTGCCCTACAACACAGGACCGTTCAGCCAGCAGCTCTACATGGTCCAGCGCACGATTGCCCGCCTGGCCTTCCCGGGCGGCAAGTCGCGGCCCAAGCCGGGTCCCTACCACGGTCCGCGCTACCGGGGCTCGGGCGAGAAGAACTCGCCCAATCTCGAGCAGGCGGCCTGACCGACTCCCAGCGCTAGAACCGTGGTCAATCGGCTCGGGCCAGCAGCTCGAGCCGGTTGCCCCACGGGTCGGCCGTGAAAAACCGCCGGACGCCCACGATCCGACGGTCCCACTCGAGGGGAGCGCCGGCGTCGAGCAGGCGCCCGGCCAGGTCCTCCAGGGCGCTCGGCGGGTCGACCCGCAGCGCCGGGTGCGCCTTGCGCGCCGGAGCGAAGTCGGCCGCGACGCCGATGTGCAGCTGGCGATCTCCGGCCAGGGCGAACCACACACCACCGCTGTCGCGCACCCCTGCCGGCTTCTCGACCTCGGGCAGGCCGAGCAGGACTCCGTAGAACGCCCGGGCGGCGGTCTCACAATCCGGCGGCGCGGCGACCTGCACGTGGTCAAGGCCCAGGCGCGCCATCCGCGTGCTATCGCCGGGGGCGGCGCCGCGGCATGACTTCGTGGCAGTTACGGACGCGCACGGTCATCCTGAAGCGACGTCCGGGCCGGGGGACCTCCAGCACGCGCAGCGTGATGCGTCCGGTGCCCAGACGGCGCACGTACACGCGCCGGAGGGTCCGACCGCGCCTGACCAGCAGGCGGCGGCGCCCGCGGTACGCCGTCGCCCTGACGATCCGCTGGTGGCGGGGTACGCGGAGTGTGATTCTCACCGCGGCCCGACAGACGCGCGGCCGGGGCTTGGCTGCGGGCGGGGTCGACGGCGGTAGCGCAGCGGCGGCAGCGGCGGCGATCGTGTAGGCGTTCAGAGTCGTGCCCGTGGCCAGAAACAGCCGTCCATCGGACGCCGCGGGGGTGGCGAAATGCTCCATCCCCGGCGTCGGCTGGCTGACCCTGACCGTGCCCGAAACGGGGTCGAGCCCGTAGAGCTTGGAGGACCCGGTCGCGGCGGCCCAGACCAGACCACCGGCGATGATCGGCGGCCCGTTGGCATCCGCAGGACCCTTCCAGAGCACGCTGAATCGATGGTTGGTCGTGTCGATGCTGAGCGCGTGCACGCCGCTCGTGCAAGCCACGTACAGGACCCCGTTCAGGTAGGCGTCGGCGCCGAAGCTGTTGCACACCGGCGCACTGAACAGCTCTCCGCCGATGTGGCCGAGGTTGACCGTCGAGACGAGATAGCCGTTGCCGTTCTTACCGCCCTGGTAGACGAGGTTGCCGGGCAGCAGCTCGGGTGACACCGAGCCGAGATCGGCGTCATTGGCGCTGTCCTGAGCCCAGCTCGACGGCGCCCAGTAGTCGAGCTCGGCACCCAGCGGGCTGAGCTTCTCCAGCGTGTCGCCGTGGTCGTAGCTCTGCGGGCTCGAGCTCGCGGCGTTGCCGGTGGGCACGAACACATTTCCGAACGCGTCGACGGCGGGCGCCCCGCCGCCCGACCAGATGGCGCCCTCGCGTGTGGTGGGCACCGTGTAGACGGCGTTGGCCCCGGTGTTGTTCGCGGGTGCGCTGACCAGATAGCCCTTGTACTGGGCGCAGTCACCGTCGTTGCCGCCGAATCCAACCAGCACGCGGCCCTGGTCGAGGGTCAGGCTCTCGCGCTGAAGCTGATTGAGCGGGATGTCGCCTGGCGGTTCCACGCTGCGCGAGAACTGCACCGCGCCAGTGCGGGCGTTGACGGCGAACAGCGCGTGACTCGCCGACGATCCGCTGCGCAGATCGGCCACCGCGTACAGGGTCGCGGTGAACGGGTTGATGACGGGTGTGCTGGTGATCCCGACCGTGGGGGAGATGTCGCCGCAGGGCAGCGAGCTGGCGACGACCGGAGCACCGAGATTGACGTGCCAGGCCTGCGCCCCGGTGGCCTCGTTGAAGGCGTAGAGGTCGTTGTTCTCGGTGGCGACGATGACCAGCCCGCCGAACACGAGCGGCTCGGCCCAGACGTTGCCGGTGAGGCCGGGCGCCGTCCACGCCGGGGCGAACGGCAGCGGCGATCCGCTGCTGTGGTCGACCCCGGTCAACGCCGCGTCGCCGTGATACGTCGTCCAGTCGGCTCCGGCCGGCGACACGCCGACGCAAAGCAGACATCCGAGTGCGCAGACCACGCACATCGCCAACGCCTTCCGCACGAGGGCATGTATAGCGGACACCCTTCGCTACGGTTTCCCGACCGTATGGCAATCCACGTAAAACCTGTCCAAGGCTTCAGAGACCTCCGCCAGTTCGTCGAGCTGCCGTTCCGCCTGCACGTCGGGACCCCCTGGATCCCGCCGCTGAAGCTGGAGCGCTACCAGTTTCTGACCCGCAAGTTGAACGCCTTTTTCAAGCACGGCGAGGCCGAGTACTTCCTGGCCCGCCGCAACGGCAAGGTGGTGGGCCGGATCACGGCGCAGATCGACTCGGCCTATAACGAGTTTCACCACACCAACACGGGCATGTTCGGGTTTCTCGAGTTCGAGGAGGACGTGGAGATCGTCCGGGCGCTGGTGTCGGCGGCCGAGCAGTGGCTGCGCGACCGGGGCTGTGACCAGATGCTCGGCCCGATGAGCTTCCAGATCAACGACGAGGCGGGCGTCCTGTTCGACGGCTTCGCGCGCGAACCCCTGATCCGCGAACCGTGGAACCCTCCCTACTACGTGTCGCTGTGCGAGCAGGCCGGCCTCACCAAGGCCATGGATCTCTATGGCTGGGGGCTCGAGATCGAGGACCGCGAGCGGATGAACCCGCTCCTGCCGCGGCTGGCCGAGCGCGCTGAGACCAAGTACGGGATCACGATCCGCCGCATGTCGCGCCGCCACCTGCGGCGAGAGCTGGATGAGTTCGCGAAGGTCTACAACGCGGCCTGGTCGCAGAACTGGGGCTTCGTTCCCTACTCCAAGGCCGACCTCGACGCCTACGCGGTCGATCTGCAGCTGGTCTACGCCCGCGACTGGTTCATGATCGCCGAGCAGGACGGAAAGACGATCGCGATGGCGATCACGATCCCCGACATCCACCAGGTCTACAAGAAGATGAAGGGGCGGCTGTTGCCGCTCGGCTGGTGGTACTACCTGATCCGCGGCCGGATCATCAACCGCGTTCGCATCGGTTTCCTCGGTGTGCTGCCCGAGTACCAGCACACCGGTGTCGCGGCCGCGATCTACCTCGAGCATTTCAACACCGCCGAGCGCACTCGACAGAAGACCGGCGAGGCGAGCTTCATCCTCGAGGTCAACACGTCCATGAACCGGGGGCTGGAGGCTATGGGCGGGCGGATCGTCAAGCGCTGGCGCATCTACGAGCGCGCGTTGTCCTCCTGACACAGCCGTCGCTTTACGTCCGCGCCAGCGATAGGTTTTAAGCCCCACAAAAACCTTGAGCACCACCCGCGGAGGGCGTCATGGTATGGACGACGAACGTTCTGGTCGTGGCCAATGTCACAGCCACCTCGCCCGAGTTGATCGCTGAACTGACCGCTCGCGCCAGGAGCGGTTCCGCGCGCTTTACCCTCGTCGTGCCGGCCGCCCCCGGGGCCGAGGGACGCCAGCGTGCCGAGCAGGCGCTCGCCGCGGCGCTCGAGATGATGGGCGCGGCCGGGTTGGAGGTCGAGGGTCACATCGGCGACTCTGACCCGATCTGCGCCGTGAGCGATGAGTGGGATCCCCGGCGCTACGACGAGATCGTGCTGGCCACGCTCCCCGCCGACGTCTCGAAGTGGCTTCACGGTGGGCTCCCGGAGCGGGTCGAGCGCCTGACCGG
>DASXHG010000047.1:0-3060 GCA_036488625.1 Solirubrobacteraceae bacterium
TTTCCTCTCCCTGGGCACCGCGCTTGAGAACTCGCGCAAGGACCAGACGTACAACACCCCCGCGCTGGCCACGCTGTTACTGCTGGCCGACCAGCTCGAGTGGATGCTCGACGGCGGGGGCCTGGAGGGCATGGTCGCCCGGACGACGGCCTCGAGCCAGGTTCTCTACGGCTGGGCCGACGGTCATCCGGTGGCGACGCCGTTCGTGTCTGACCCCGCCAAGCGTTCGCTGGTCGTGGGGACGATCGACTTCGCCGACGAGGTCGACGCCGCCGGCCTCGCCGCTCAGCTGCGGGCCAACGGCATCGTCGACGTCGAGCCGTACCGCAAACTGGGCCGCAACCAGCTGCGGGTGGCGATGTTCCCGGCCACCGACCCGTCCGACGTCGAGGCTCTGACCCAGTGCATCGACTGGCTCCTGGAGCAGCTGTGAACCCGCTCAACGGCAACAGAAGGCCCCGGGTCCTGGTGGCCGAGAAGATCGGCGAATCCGGGGTCAACCTGCTCGAGCAGCACTTCGATGTCGAGCTCGGCGTGGGCTGGAGCCCCGAGGAGCTCGATGGCCGGATCGACGGGTTCGAGGGCATCCTGATCCGCTCGGCCACCCAGCTCGACGCCGAGCGGCTGGCCAAGGCGACCAACCTGCGGGCGGTCGGCCGGGCCGGGGTCGGGGTCGACAACGTCGATGTCGCCGCCGCGACCAAGCGGGGGATCGTGGTCGCCAACGCGCCCCAGTCCAACGTCATCACCGCCGCCGAGCACACGATGGCGCTGCTGCTGGCGCTGGCCCGCAACGTGCCCCAGGCTCACGCGTCGCTGACCTCGGGCCTGTGGGAACGTTCGAAGTTCTCCGGCGTGGAGCTGTGTGAGAAGACGCTCGGCATCCTCGGTTTCGGCCGGATCGGCCAGCTCGTGGCCCAGCGGGCCCGCGCCTTCAACATGCACGTGGTCGCCTACGACCCGTTCGTGGCCCCCGAGCGCTATCGCGAACTCGGCGCCGAGCAGGCCGCGTCTCCCGACGACGTCTACGCCGAGGCTGACTTCCTCACCCTGCACCTGCCCAACACGCCCGACACCGAGGGCTGGCTCAACAGCGAGGTCCTGGCCAAATGCAAGGACGGCGTGCGCGTCCTCAACGTGGCCCGCGGACCGCTTGTGGTTGACGCCGATCTGAAGGCCGCGCTGGACTCGGGCAAGGTCGGGGGAGCGGCGCTCGACGTGTTCCGCTCTGAGCCGATCACCGAACACCCCCTGTTCGGCTACCGCAACGTGATCGTCACGCCGCACCTCGGAGCCTCGACGGCTGAGGCGACCGACCGGGCGGGCTACCAGGCCGCCGAGCAGGTCGTGGCCGCCCTCACCGGCGGCGTTGTCACGAGCGCGGTCAACGTCCCGGCGGTCTCGGCCGAGGACATGGAGGTGCTCGGACCGTTCCTCGCCCTGTGCGGCTCGCTGGGCAAGATCGCCAGCGCCCTGGCCCTGTCCAACGGCGCGTCGATCGAGCGCCTCCAGACCGATTTCATCGGCCGCCTGGCCGATCACGACACGCGCCTGCTGGCCACCGAGGTCCTGCGCGGTGTGCTCGCCGGTCACCTCGAGGATGAGGTCAACACCGTCAACGCACCCGGGCTCGCGGACGAGCGCGGGATTCAGGTCGTCGAGGCCAAGCACAGCGCCGCCCGCGACTACACCGATCTGGTCCGGGTCGAGGTCACCGCCGGTGAGACCAGCGTGCGCGTGGCCGGGACGCTGATCGGCCGTCGCAACCGACCTCACCTGATCGAGGCCTGGGGATCGCGCTTTGACGTCCAGCTCGAGTCCCACGTCACCGTGTTCCGCTACCAGGACCTGCCCGGGATGCTGGGTCGCGTCGGGTCGGCCTTCGGCGAGCACGGGGTCAACATCGTGTCCGCGGCCGTCGGCCGCCAGCCCGAGGATGATCCGCAGGGCGACGGGCGCGTGGCAGCAATGGCCGTCACCACGCTCAGCCCGGTCCCGCCCGAGGTCGTGGCCGAGATCGTCGACAGCGACGGATTTCTGGCCGGCGAGACCGTCGCGCTCTGAACGGCCGCGCTCTGAACGGCATGGCTAAAGCGCCGCGCTCCGGGGCCGATTTGGAGAGCGGGGTGCGACGTTGGTACTCTCTGCCGGGCATGGCGCCTTGCCTTGAACTTCGACTTCTCCTGCTCCCCCTCCGGGGGGAATAGCGCGCCGGCGGCCGCACGTAGCCGCGAACCAGCACCGAGAAGTCACCAAGTTCGAGCCCAAACAGGAGAAGCGCCATGACCAAGCCTGACGACCCAGATCGAGTACTGATCTTCGATACGACGCTGCGCGATGGGGAGCAGTCCCCGGGCATCTCGCTGAACACCCATGAGAAGCTCGAGATCGCCCAGCAGCTGGCTCGGCTCGGGGTCGACGTGATCGAGGCCGGGTTTCCGATCACGTCCCCGGGTGATTTCGAGGCCGTCCAGGCGATCGCCCGCAAGGTGACCGATCCCGCGCCCCCGGTCATCGCCGGCCTGGCTCGGACCCATGTGGGCGATATCGACGCCGCCTGGGGTGCGGTCAAGGATGCCGCGCGACCGCGAATCCATACCTTCATCTCGACGTCGGACATCCACATCGTGCACCAGCTGCAGACGACGCGTGAGGACGTCAAAGGCCAGGCCCGGGCGGCCGTCGCCCATGCCCGCGGGTACGTCGACGACGTCGAGTTCTCACCCATGGACGCCACCCGCGCCGACCTCGAGTTCACGGCCGAGGTATGCCAGATCGCGATTGACGAGGGCGCGACCACGATCAACATCCCCGACACCGTCGGCTATGCGATCCCCAACGAGTACGCCGATTTTCTGCGTGGGCTGTACACGCTCGTCCCCGATCTGCATAACGTGATCCTGTCGGTGCACTGCCACGACGACCTCGGGCTCGCGGTGGCCAACTCGTTCGCCGGCCTGCAGGCCGGCGCCCGCCAGGTCGAGTGCGCGATCAACGGGATCGGCGAGCGGGCGGGCAATGCGTCGCTGGAGGAGATCGTGATGCTCCTGCACACCCGTG
>DASXHG010000078.1:0-5421 GCA_036488625.1 Solirubrobacteraceae bacterium
GGCGCCGAGCGCCTTTATCTTCATCTCGCCGCGCCGGGCCCGCCGGCGAGGACTCCGGCCCTCGGGTTCGACGCACTGCTCACCGGGAGGGCAGGCTCCAGATCGCGGCGGTCGGGAGCGTGGTCGATTTGGCACCACAGAGGAACAAGATCGAAACCGAAGTCGCAATCCCCCCTCGCGCGGGGCTAACCCGGGTCAACTCACGCCCCTCGCGAGGGGCTAACCCAGGCCAGCGTCCTGGATCGAGCGACCCAAGGCGGTGCCGCCGCCACCGATCGGCCCATCTTCTCCCCGAACGAACTACCTGATCGGTGCGGCGCTAGCCCAGACCGGACAGGTTCTTCGTGACCGAGTACGCGGCCGGGTACATCAGCACGATCATCAGGGCCGGGAAGATGAGGAACATCAGGGGGAAGATCATCTTGATCGGCGCCTTCTGCATCTTCTCGCGGGCGGCCTGACGGCGACGACGGCGCTCGTCGGAGGAGAGCTCGCGGAGGACGGGGCCGATCGAGACGCCGAGGCTCTCACCTCGGGAAGCGGTGCGGACGAACGCGCGGACCGACTGGCAGTCGCAGCGCTCGGCCATGTCGTCGAGAGCGGTCTGGATCGAGATGCCGAGCGTCTGCTGCTTCATGGTCAGACGCAGCTCGTCGCCGAGCGCCCCGGTCATCTTCTCTGAGACCAGGCCGAGCGAGGCGACAAAGCCCATGCCGGCCTCGACAGTGGCAATCAGAAGATCGATCAGCTCAGGCAGCTGGCGCTCGATGTCGTCCAGCCGCGCACTGCCCTTGCGGCCGATGATGAACGCCGGAAGCTGCCAACCGGCCACGCCGCCCATCAAGATCAGCAGCAGCTGCAGTCCGCTCACCTTCCCGCCGGCTGAAACCATGAGCAGGAAGAGCGTCGGGAGCCCCACGGCAGCGAGGAAGCGGTACCCGTGCACGGCCTCGGGGCTTATGTCATAGAAGCCGGCGGCGCTGAGGTCTGAGCGAGTCAGGGCCGGGATCGACGGGGCGCGCTTCATCAGGCCGCCACCGGCCCGTACCGCCAGTCTTTTCACCGCGCGCTTGAGGCGATCGTTGAGACTCATGTCCTGCTCGACGTAGACCGGCTCGAATCCGTAGTCGCGGATTTCGCGCAGGTGCGCCTTGAGCTGAAGACGTGAGGCGACGACCGCGCGGGCGATCAGCCGGCCGCTCACGCCGACCAGACCGATACCAAGGGCAAACAGGAAATAGATCATGGCTCTCTCAGACCTTCACGTCGGTGATCTTTTTCATGGCCTTCCAACCGGCGTAGCACATGGTGGCGCCCACGCCCAGCAGCACTATCCCCATCGTGGTGTGAAACAGGGGATGCGCGTAGACCGGGGAGACCAGCATCAGACCCACGAGCAGGACCCCCGGCAGCGCCGTCAGCACCCAGCTGGACATCTTGGCCTGAGCCGTCAGGGCGTTGACCTCGCGCTTGAGGTCGGCGCGCTCGCGCGCGCCCTCGGACACGCGGTCCAGGGCCTCGGCGACGTTTGATCCCGAGCGCCGGTTCAGCGCGGCAATCAGCGCGATCTGGTCCAGGTCTGGCGCTTCCATCCGTTTCGCCACCGCCTCGAGGGCCTCCTCGAGCGGGAGGCCGAGCGATTCGTCGGCGATCACGGCGGACAGCTCGGTCTTGGTCGGCTCCTCGGCGCTCTCGGCGACAACGGTCATGGCGCCGATGAAGCTGCGGCCGACGCGCATGGCGCTGGCCAGGTCCTGCAGGTAACCGGGGAGCGTCTCACGGAACTTCTCCCGATTTTTGAGGGCATTACGGGCCGTCAGCTTGCGTAGCGCGATCGGCCAGCCGAGCAGAGGCACAAAGCCCAGCAGCGTCGAACCGCTGATGAGGGCGACGAGGACCGTCAGAACGAGCCCGATTCCCGCGGATCGCTTGACGAGGTCGATCGGAGTGTGCTTGCTCTGCGCGACATCCACGTCAAGCGCGTACGCCTTCCAGCGATCACTGCTCTCCAGGCGATGGACGATGCTCTTGCTCGGCGCCTGAGACAAGCCGAGCGGATCCTCGTCCTGTTCGGCGATCACCGGAACGTAGCTGCCGACGCGCACACGCACCGCGCGCTGGGAAGGCCGGTAGAGGGCAAGCGCGACAGCGATCGCCACCAGCAGACCGACCAGCGCCGCGATCACCGGCGTGGCAGCGGCGCTGCTCCAGAACGAGACCGGCGCCGCGGCCGCCGACGAGGGGGCGGCGGCGGCCGATGCCGGCGTGGTGGGGTGGGCAACGGCGAAGCCGGGGGTCGGGGAGAGCTGGCCAGCCGGGGTCGTCGGGACCGACAGTGGCTTCGAGGCCGGAGCGTGGGCCGGCGCAGCCGCGGCCGGGGCAGCGGGCGCCTGGTAGCTGAGGGCGAGCGAACCCGGTGTACCGTCGACGCGGGCGGCGACGTTGGCCGTCTGCCCGGCGTGCAGGGCCGAGCGCCAACGGACGACGTAGCCATGGGTGACGATCCCGTCGATCGCCTTCAGCATCGCCGGCAAATGCGAGGGGGGTGACTGCAAGAACTGGCCCGGGGCAGCCTTGCGAAGCGCCGCCAGCGAGCCGGCCGAGGACGCCTTGTCCTGGAGGCCGACGGTGAAGATCGGAACGTGGGCGGCAGCCGCGGCGTTGGCCACCGACGTTGGTGTCGGCGAGCCGGGAGCCAGGTCTCCGACGCCGTTGGAGACGACGACGATCGCTCCGAGCGCGACGTGAGCTCCATCCAGCGTGCGGAGGGCGAGCTGGATGGCACCGGGGACGTTGGTCCCCTTGCCCGCGGCCGGCGGGGCGGAAAGCGCCTTCTGGATGGCGGTTGTGTCAGCGCTGAGGGGCGCGAGGAGACTCGGCCGTTGGCTGAAACCGATGACCCCGAACTCCTGTCCGGCGCTGCGCAGAGAGACCAGGCTGCGGGTAGCCGAGAGCACCGCGCTGAGGGATCCAGCCTTCATGCCCGTGCTCTGGTCGGCCACGACCATGAGGCCGAAGTCGCCGGGGACGGCGTTCGTCGTTGGGATCACCGACAACCCGGTCACCGGCGTTCCGTTCTCCGTGACGTGAACCGTGGCCGAGCTGACCTTCGTGCCCGCCGGTGGGACCACCACGAGTGCGCGATCCGGGAACTTGGTCCCGTTGCCGAGCCAGCCGTTCAGCGGAGCCGCCTTGGCTGCCGACGCGGCCAGGCCCGGCAGCGCGCACAGGATCGCCAGGCACGCCCCGAGCGCGACGACCAGGCGCCGGCCGATGAGGGGATGGTGCTCAGGCACGACCGTTTGCGGCCAACGCCATCGGAGGCCGGCCGGCCATGTCTCGCGGCGGCTCGATGCCCCGGTGCGCGAATTTGTCCAGGAAGCCGGGGCGCAGCCCGGTTGACTTCAGTGAACCGACGATGTGGTTGGTCTGGGCGATGGCGTCGATCTCGAACGTGTAGAGGTCCTGGAGGGTGATGACATCGGCCTCCATCCGCTGGACCTCGGTGATCGCGACCACACGACGGGATCCGTCACTCATCCGCTCGATCTGGATCATCAGGTCGACCGCCGAGGCGATCTGCTCCCGGATGGCTCGCAGCGGCAGGTCATAGCCGGCCATCAGCACCATCGTCTCCAGACGAGCCAGAGCATCGCGCGGGGTGTTGGCGTGCAAGGTGGACAGGGACCCGTCGTGGCCGGTGTTCATGGCCTGGAGCATGTCCAGCGCCTCGGGTCCACGACACTCGCCGATGACCACCCGGTCGGGCCGCATACGCAGGGAGTTCTTGACCAGATCGCGAATCGCGATCTCGCCCTCGCCTTCGATGTTCTTGGGGCGCGACTCGAGCCTGAGCACGTGGCGCTGGTTGAGGTTGAGCTCGGCTGCGTCCTCGATGGTGATGATCCGCTCGGAGTCGGGGATGAACGACGACAGGGCGTTGAGCATCGTCGTCTTACCGGACCCGGTACCGCCGGAGATGAGGATGTTCAGACGGGCCAGCACACACTTGGAGAGCAACTCCGCGGTGTCCTCGGTCATCGCGCCCTTCTTGATCAACCCGTCCATGTTGAGCTTGTGCTTGCCGAACTTCCGGATGGTGAGCAGCGGCCCGGTAAGCGACAGGGGCGGGATCGTCGCGTTCACGCGGCTGCCGTCGGGCAGGCGGGCGTCGACCATCGGTGAGGACTCATCGATGCGGCGTCCGACCTGGGCCACCATCTTGCTGATGATGCGCATCAGATGGCCGTCGTCGGTGAAGCGGACCGGCGTCTTGTGCAGGCGCCCGGCGCGCTCAACCCAGATGTCGTAGGGGCCGTTGCACATGATTTCCGAGACCGTGTCGTCGTCGAGCAGGCGCTCGAGCGGCCCATGGCCAAGGATGTCGGCGGTGAGCTCGACTGCGATCCGTTCGCGATCCTCGCGGGAAACGCCCGGCTCCTGACCCAGGCGCTCGTGCAGTTCGTCCTGGACGCGGCTGCGCAGCGTTGCCTGATCGAGCTGGGTGTTGAACAGCTGCCGGCCGAGGTCCTCGATGAGCTTGAGGTGGATCCTCGTCTTCATCTCGGAGAAGGGGACGGCGAAGCGGTTCTGCGTCTCCCCCTCCTCCTGGCCGTGCGAGAGGCGTTCGTGAAGTTGCATCAGGCACTCCGCTTCCGGCGGAAGATGGACTGACGACCGCCCTGCGGTGCGGCTGGTTCAGCAGCCCCGGTGGGCAGCTCGATCACGGGGGCCATGCCCTCGTTGGCGCTGCGCTGGCGCGCCTCCTCGATGTAGAGGCTGGCCAGCGCCCGGTAGGCCTTGGCCGCCTCCGTCCCGCGCTGCAGTGCGATCGGCTGGCCCTGGTTGACCGACTTGGTGATGTCGCGACTGCTGGGGACGAGGATGTCGACGTCGCGGCCGAGGATGGCCAGCACGTCCTCACGCTCGATGCCGACGTTGGTGTTGGCCCGGTTGAGCAGGATCTTGACCCGCCGCCGGTCGTATTCCATCCGCTCGAGCGTCTCCAAGCCGAGCTTGGTGTTCTTGAGCGACAACGTGTCGCGCATAGCCACGACGCAGACGTCGGTCGAGGCGTCGATCAGGCTGATCACCTCGGGACCGAAGCTGGGCGACGTGTCGATGATCAGGAACTCGAACATCTCCCCGAGGAGGCGCTGGACCTCCGACAGGAAGGGCACGGTGATCATCGCCGCCTGATCGGGCCGCACTGGCGCCAGCAGCGCGCGAGCGCCCGACGGGTGCTCCATCAGGAAGTCCTCGAGCTTGTCGGCATCGAGTGAGCCGCCCGAGCGAACCAGGTCATAGATGGTGCGCATCGGAGTCAGACCCATCGACAGGGCGACGTCCCCGAACTGGAGATCCAGATCCAGGATGGCCACGCTGTGGCCGGCGTCGGCCAGTGACACGGCCAGATTGACC
>DASXHG010000174.1:0-2412 GCA_036488625.1 Solirubrobacteraceae bacterium
CGGATGTCGATCCCGGTGCGCGCGCGGATCGCCTCCGACAGTGTTTCCCGCCGCCATGGCGGCTTGAGGTCGTATTCCCCTTCGTAGCCGACCGCCTGGGCGACCGCCCACACCAGCTGCTCGCAGCGGGCCGCGACGTCCTCGTAGTCGGCGTAGGCCTCGTAGAACTCGAGCACCGTGAACTCGGGGTTGTGGGTGGTGTCGACGCCCTCGTTGCGGAAGTTCTTGCCCAGCTCGTAGACGCGCTCCAGCCCACCGACGATCAGACGCTTGAGGTAGAGCTCGGTGGCGATCCGCAGATACAGCTCGCGGTCCAGCGCGTTGTGGTGGGTGGTGAACGGCCGCGCCATGGCCCCGCCGTACAGGGGCTGCAGGATCGGAGTCTCGACCTCGATGAAGCCGGCGTCGTCGAGATACCGCCGGATGGCCGAGATCACCCGCGCCCGGGTGATGAACAGGGCCCGGCTGTCCTCGTTGGCGATCAGGTCCAGCTCGCGCTGGCGAAAGCGAGTCTCGACGTCGGTCAGTCCGTGATGCTTCTCGGGCGGCGGGCGCAGTGACTTGGCCAGCACCGCGTAGGCGTCGATGCGCAGCGTCAGCTCACCGCGGCGCGAACTGAACGCGGTCCCGTCGATGCCGATCAGGTCACCGAGGTCGAGCGACAGCAACCGCTCCATGGCCTCGGGCCCGAGCACGTCGACCCGCGCCTGGAGCTGGATCCGCCCCGAACGGTCGACCAGGTCCAAAAACGCCATCTTGCCCTGGCCGCGACGGGCGGCCAGCCGACCGGCCACACGGTGGTGGCGGTCGGTCTCGGCACCGGCCTCGAGCCCGGCGTGCGCGGCGCGCACATCGGCGATCGGCTCGACCCCGTCGAACTCGGGCGGGAAGGGGTCGACCCCGGCGGCCCGCAGCGACTCGAGCTTGGCGCGCCGAGTCGCGAGCAGGTCTGGGAGGTCCGTTGAAGCCTCTTGGTCGGCCACGGCGGGCCCCGCCTTACTTGGCGGCGACGTCGATCTTGGTGATCTTCAGGTTGCGGCTACCGCGCGGGGTGGTCACCTTGACCTCCTCGCCGCGCTTGCGCCCGAGCAGCGCCTTGCCCACCGGCGACTCGTTCGAGAGCTTGGCGTCGGCAGGATTGGCCTCGGCCGAGCCGACGATCGTGTACTTGCTGGACTTGCCGCCGCCGTCCTTGACATGCACGATCGAGCCGACGCGGACGATGTCGGTGCCCAGATCCGAAGCATCGACGACGGTGGCGGAGCGGAGCTTGTCCTCCAGCGTGGCGATCCGGGCCTCGAGCATCGCCTGCTCGTTCTTGGCGTCGTCGTACTCGGCGTTCTCGGAGATGTCGCCGAACTCGCGCGCCTCCTTGATGCGGCCGGCGACCTCGCGCCGCCGAGTGGTCGAAAGGTGGTCAAGCTCGGCCTTCAGTGAGGCGAGACCTTCCTGAGTGAGGATGACGTCCTTAGGCATAACGTGCAGACCTGTCGTAGAAATCGGACACCGCCGGTGGAGCCCCCGGTCGGCGAGAAACGCCGCCTGCGCGGCGAAAACCACGCGCCAACGGCTTCAATGGGGCGATGAGTATAGACACGCCGGATAGTGATTCGAGAAGCTTTTTTCCCGGGGCCCAGACCTCGGGCCTCGATACCCCCCGATCGGCCAGCTCAGGCCGCGGCCGGCAGAACTGACAGACCAAGCAGCTCGCGTGCCTGTGGGAGCGTCGCGGCGCGCTGCATACCGTCCTGAAGCGCCTTGTCACCGCCGATTCGCTCCAGATACCAGGGATAGAACTTGCGCAGGTAGCGGGTGGCGCGCTCCTCACCGAGGTGCTCGCACGCCCGGTCCATGATCCAGTCGAGCTCGGCCAGGATCTCCTCGCGGCTCGGCGCTTCAGAGCGGCCGCTGAGCAGCTCCTGAAACAGCCACGGGTTGCCCAGTGATCCGCGCGCCAGCAGGACCCCGGCCGCGCCCGTCTCCTCAAAGGCACGGTGGACGCTCGCAGCATCGCGTAGGCCACCCGAGATCAGCACGGGCACGGGCAGCTCCTGCACCAGACGGCGGGCGAGCTCGTAGTCGGGCTTGCCGCTATGACGCTGGGAGGCGTGGCGGGGATGAATACACAGGCCGGCGACGGCCCCATCCTCGGCCAGCCGGTAAGCGAGCTCGGTGCCGCTCTGATCGCCGGGCCGGATGCCCGAGCGCAGCTTGACCGTCACCGGGAGTCCGCTGCCGTCGTGGGCGGCGCGAGCCAGGGCGACCGCGAGAACGGGATCGTCGAGCAGGGCCGCCCCCGCGCCCGTCTTGCACACCTTGGGCACCGGGCAGCCCATGTTGAGGTCGATCAGATCCGCGCCGGCGGCGGCCACCTGCTCGGCGGCGGACGCCATCACGTCGGGATCGTGGCCG
>DASXHG010000177.1:0-4503 GCA_036488625.1 Solirubrobacteraceae bacterium
CTGCTCGAGACCGCGCTGGCGTGGGTCTCGGAGCGCACGAGCGAGATCGACTCCGAGTGGGCGTTGGGAATCGAGTCGCGCGTGCGTGCTCTGCTGAGCGAGGACGAGGCGGCCGAGAGTCTCTACCGCGATTCGATCGCGCACCTTGAGACGACCCGGGCACGATTCGAGCTCGCCCGGACTCACCTCCTCTATGGGGAGTGGCTGCGACGCGAAGGCCGCCGACTCGACGCCCGAAGTACATTGCGCGCAGCGCTGGAGGCGTTCACGCGCATGGGCACAGAGGCGTTCGCGGAACGGGCCGAACGTGAGCTGCGGGCCAGCGGCGAGCGGGCTCGCAAGCGAACCGCGGACACCCTCGACCAACTCACCCCGCAGGAGATCCAGATTGCGCGCCTGGCGGCGGACGGGCACACGAACCGAGAAATCGCCGCTCAGTTGTTCATCAGCTCGAGCACCGTCGAGTACCACCTGAGCAAGGCGTTCCGCAAGCTCGATGTGAAGTCACGCACCCAGCTCGCACACCGGATGACGTCGCCGGAGGCGGCTTGAGGGTGGGAAACAGCTTCGCGCAGCGTGATGCCAGGTCGACCGCGGTGATTGGACCCGGCAAAACCGGGATACGATCGCGACCATGAAAGCGGCGACATTGGCCATGTCCCTGGCCCGCGGACGGATCGCGATTGGCCTAGCTGCCGTCGTTGCCCCCGGCGTGGCCACTCGCGTCATGGGGGGCAGACGCAAACCCGATGGGATCGCACCGCTGTTCGCCCGCATGCTCGGCGCCAGAGACGTCGCGCTCGGGCTCGGAACCGTGATCGCATTGGATCGCGGCAAACCGGTGCGAGGCTGGCTCGAAGGTTCGGCGCTAGCGGACACGGTCGATTTCGTAGCCTGCGTGATCGCCCGGGACGAGATGCCACCGACCGCGTTCGGAGCTACGGCCGGGCTTGGGGCCACGTCGGCAGTCCTGGGAGTCTTACTCTCGCGTCGCCTTGACCCGGCGCCGCCGGCGCATCCCGGGCAGCCCGAGGCCGTCGCGACGGGTCACTCATCCGAGTCCGTCGCCGGCGAGTAGCGGCTCGCGATCCGCGGTAAGGCTCTACGCGCGCGTCAGCGCCACGGGCCACAGATCAGCTGCGCTCGACGTGCAGTTCCTCGGTTGGGTTGCGCAGAACGACCGGCTGTTTCTTGTTCTTTTGCAGGAGGACGAACGCGATCGTGCCCCAGATGGCGGGAACCCATAGGGCGATTGCGTGGTAGGCAAGGGTGGCGGCTGTGGCGACCGTCCCGCCGACGCCGTAGACGACGAGCATGCCGATCATGCTCCCGTCGAGCACGCCGATCCCGCCCGGCACGGGGATGAAGTTCGAGAGGTAGCCGATCTGGTAAGCCAGCACCACGGGGGCCAGGGGCGGCACGTGGCCGGCGGCGGCAAAGCACGCGAACAGGACGGCGATGTCAAACCACAGGTAGCCGATCACTCCGACGATTCGCCAGTCGGGATGAAGCACGAACTGCTTGGTGTCGCGGACGGTGGACGCCGTTTCGGTCAGAAAGGTGTGCAGCCGCCCCGGTCTGATCCTGGCCACGATCCGGTCGACGTAGCGTGGCAACAGCAAAAACAGGACCAGCACGACTGTGCCGACCGCCGCCGGCACGATGCTGAGCAGCGGACTGCTGGGGCCGGGGAGGCCGAGGAACAGGCCCAGGCCGGCCAGGATCAGCGTGATCACGTTGATCGCGCTCGTGTACAGAAACAGGACCGCCGAGCGTTCAGCGATCCGCTTCGGCGGAGCGCCACGCTCGACCATCAGCCACCCGCCGACCGCGAGGCTGCCCACACCCCCCAGCGACACCGCGGCCCCGAACGCCTCCTCGCTGAGCGCCACGTAGGCCCCGACCCGCACGGGCGCCCGGTAAAACACCTGCATGAACGCCAGCACGTAGCAGGCGCACGAAAGCACCTCGAGCACGACCGCGACGACGACCCACTGCGCCTTCATGTTCGAGACCGTGGTCGCCACGCCCTTCAGTCCGGGGACGGCCAGCAGCAGCCCGGCGGCCAGCGCGAGCGCCAGGATCAGCGTGATGAACCCGTTGCGCAGGCTGCGGCGCGCCTTGGACGCGTCCACCTGCGCCGACGGGGACTGACTGTCCGAGCTCACGGCTCACCCACAACCGCATTGTGCCCCCAGGTGGGCGATGAACTCAACACCGCCACCACTCCAGTAGGAGTGCACGGGTGGGGCGTCGATGTGGCTGCGGTACTCCGCAACCACGCGATCAGTTCGCCAGGGTTCCGTCGAAGTCGATCGTGGCGTGTGTGCCATCGCAGAACGGCTTGTTGGAAGAGTGTCCGCAGCGGCACATCGCCATCGGGTCGGGGTGCTCGATCACACGCCCGTCCGGGGCGGTGAGGATCACCGGGCCCGAGACGATGTAGGGACCGTCCTCGCTGGGGGTGATTGTGATGTCGGGCATGGCTGTCGCCTTTCTCAGTAGATCCTGATGGTTTTGGAGATCGGGAGTTCGCGGATTCGGTTCCCGGTGAGGGCGGCGATCGCGTTTGCCAGAGCGGGGGCGGCCGACGGGACGGACACCTCGCCCACCCCGGTTGGCGGCTCGGTCGACTCGATCAGGTGGACCTCGATGCGGGGGACGGAGCGCATGCGCACGATCGGGTAGCGGTCAAAGTTCTGGGTCACGATCTCGCCGCCGTCGCCGAGCACGACTTCGCCCCAAGCGGCGGCGCTCATCCCGAACAGGAGCCCGCCTTCCACCTGGGCATGGACCAGATCCGGGTTGACCGTCCGACCGCAGTCGAGCACGAACACGATGCGATCGACGTGGACGCGCCCGCGCTGATCGAGCGAGACCTCGGTCACGTTGGCACTGTGGCCGAGGAAGCCCGAGGAAGTGATCCCGCGCGACCGCCCCTCGGGTAGCGGCGATCCCCAGTCGGCGTACTCGGCGGCGAGCTCAAGCGCGTGCAGCGTGCGCGGGCTGCCGGCGAGCAGCTCTCGTCGCATGTCGACGGGGTCGCGGCCGGCCGCGATCGCGAGCTCATCGATCGCCGACTCGCGGGCGAACTCGGTGTGCGAGTTGCCGACCGATCGCCAGACCATCGTCGGTATGTGCGATTTGAAGTTGGTCGAGGCGAGCCGGAAATTCTCGATCGCGTACGGCGGGTCGACCGCCCCGGTGGTGGTGAAGAAGTCCACGCCGTTGGTGAACATCACGTCTCGCACGAACGGCAGGTTCACCGACGTCGGTTCGGCCACGATCTCCTGATGCAGCGCCGTGAGACGGCCGTCTGAGTCCGCGCCTGTCCGAACCCGATGTACGGCCATCGCGCGGTAGCGACCGACCTTGAACTCCTCCTCACGCGGGGATTGGACCTTGATCGGATGCTTGAAGTCGAGCGCGCGGGCGATCTCAACGGCCTCGGTCACCGGGTCGCGCTCGGCACTCGAGTGCAGGCCGAACGAGCCTCCGGCCAGGGTGACGTGGACCTCGACGTCCTCCTTGTCGATCCCGGCGACCGCCGAGGCATTCATCTTCACGTATTCCGGAACCTCGGTCCCCGCCCAGACATCGAGCACGCCGTCGTCGCGCATCCGGCACGCCGCGTTGTTCGGCTCCATCGGGGCGTGAGCGAGGTAGGGCAGCGAATAGACCCCGTCGACGGTCGAAGTCGCGCTCGCGAGCGCCTTATCGACATCGCCGTCGTCGCGTGCCACGACGGCCTCCTCGCCCGACTCCAGGAGTCGTAGGTGCTCGGCCAGCAGCTCCTCGGAGCTTCTGCGCTCGGCCTCCGAGTCGTCCCACTCCACGTTGAGCGCGTGGAGCCCGCGCAGCGCGTCGGCAAACGTCTGCCCGACCACCGCCACACCCTCCTCGATCGGCACCACAGCGGTCACGCCCGGCTCGGCTCGCGCGGCCTCATCATTGACGGACGCGACCGTTGCTCCGAAGTGCGGCGGGTGGAGCACGACGGCGGTCAGCATCCCGGGGACGCTCACGTCGATTGTGAAGCGGGTGACGCCGAGAATCTTCGGCACCGAATCGACACGGAGCCGCCCTCCGTGCCCGATCAGCCTGTAGTCGGCCGGATCCTTTGGCGTAACGCCGTCCGGAACCGGCAGCTCCTCGGCCCGAGCCGCCAGTTCGGAGAAGCTCGCCTGCTGGCCGCTGGCGTGGCTGAGGACGCCCCGGTCGATCGTGACCTCGGCGACGGGCACGTTCCACTCCGCTGCGGCGGCCGCCGCCAGTCGAGCGCGGGCCTGGGCCGCCGCCAGCCGGTAGCGCACCCAGAGCCCCTTCATCGAATTGGACGCGCCGGTGATCTGGAAGGCGCCGCCGATGTCTGGGTTTCCGTACACGTCCTTCGGTGGCCCGCCGCCGTTTGAGGCGTTGACCACGCGGACCGAATCGAAGTCGGCGTCGAGCTCCTCGGCAACGATCGTCGCCAGCCCGGTGTGGATTCCCTGGCCCATCTCG
>DASXHG010000179.1:0-6929 GCA_036488625.1 Solirubrobacteraceae bacterium
GCTCGCCTCGCACACCCTTCATGCCGGCGCGGGCGGCTACGGCGCGTTGATGTCGGGCTGGGGAGCCGGCGCGGTCGTCGGCAGTGCCATCTACGCGCGTTGGCGGCGAAAGCCGGCTCTGCTGTTGATGGTGGGCAGCGCGGGCGCGATGACGGTCGGTTTCGGTCTGATGGCCGTGGCGCCGACGATCGCCGTGGCCGTCGTCGGGTCAGCCCTGGGCGGCGTCGGCAACGGCGGCGGCCTGATGGCCGCCAAGACGCTCCTGATCGAGTACACCCCGTTGCGCTGGATGGCGATGGTCACCACCCTGAATGAGTCGATCTCCCAGCTCGCCCCCGGGGTGGGGATCCTGATCGGCGGCGCGCTGACCGAGCTCAGCAGCCCTCGTGTGGCTCTCGGCGTGGCTGCCGTGTCCACCTTCCTCTATGCCGTGGTCGCGTCCGTGCTGCTGCGACCCGCCCGGCTGGGCGCTCCTCCCGTGCGGTCGCGAACGAACGGCGGCGGTTTGTCCCCGGAGACCGCGGGCGCGATCGTTCCCATCGGGATGGAGAGTCGTGAGACCCTGGCTTAGTGGCGGCGATCACCAAGCGTCTCGGCTGCATCGACATCGGGTCCAACACGACCCGGCTGCTCGTCGCTGACCGCACCGACGGCCGGCTGACCTGGGTCCACCAGGAACGGACCTTCACGCGCATCGGCCAGGCGCTGCTCGCCGACGGGTGTCTCACGGCGGCCAAGGTGGACGAGGTCGTCGCGGTGGTGTGCGAGCAGCTTCGCAGCGCCCGGGCCCACGGCGTGAGCCAGGTGCGCCTGGTCGCCACCGCGGCTATTCGCCACGCCGCCAACGGCAACGAACTCGCCGACGCGGTCCAGGCCGCCACCGGCCAGCCGGTCGTGATTCTGTCCGACGAGGAAGAGGCGCGGCTGGCCTTTGTCGGGGTGGCCGGGACGCTCGAGCCATGGCCGGACGGGACCCTCGGCGTGGTTGACGTCGGCGGTGGGTCATCCGAGCTGGTGGTTGGAGAGTGCCCGGACCAGATCCAATGGTGGGCTTCGCTGCCGCTGGGCTCGGCCGTTCTGACCAGCGCGGGCGCCTGCGGTGACCCGCCGACAGCGCAGGAGCTGGCCCGATCGCGGGAGCGGATCACCGCCGAGCTGGCCGGGCTCGAGGTCCCGAGGCCGACAGCGGCGGTTGCCGCCGGCGGGAGCGCCACATCCCTGGGCCGACTGGTTGGCCCGGTCCTCGATGTCGGGACCTTGGGCCGGGCGCTGGCGCTGCTCACCCTCGCCCCCGCGGCCGAGGTCGGGGCGCGGTTCGGGATCGACCCGGAGCGAGCCCGGCTGCTGCCCACCGGGCTGCTGATTCTGGAGGCGGCGGCCACCGTGTTCGGGGTGCCGCTCCGCGTCGGCCGCGGTGGCATCCGTGAGGGCGTGCTGCTAGAAGCCTGAGAACCGTGGCCAACGATCCTCCGATTCCTCCTCGCGAAGCGCTGGCCGGCGTTCATGTCAGCGCCCCCACGCGCGGCAACCGACGGCTGGAGCGCCTGCTCGAGGCCGTTAACGCCGACGAGCAGGTCAAGGCCTGGTGGCATGTATCCGCGGTCAACGCCACTCGGCGGCTGGGCATGTCCGACCACAGCTGGGTGCACATCCAGATCGTCCTCAACATCGGGCTTCGCCTGGCCCGTCTGCTCTTCCGCCGGGGGGTCGTGCCCAGCGTGGTCGCCGACTACGCGATGAGCGAGCGCGACGCCGAGGTCGTGATCGCCGCCGCCTGCCTGCTGCATTGCGTGGGCATGTCGATCCACCGCGAGGACCACGAGCGCTACAGCCTGTTCCTGAGCGCCAACAAGCTTCCGACTCTGCTGGCCGATGTGTACGAGGAGCCCGAGCGCACGATCATCGCCGCCGAGGCGCTACACGCGATCATCGGCCATCGCCGCAAAGGCGACCCGTTCACCGTCGAGGCCGGCATCGTGCGCGTGGCCGACGCGCTCGACATGGCCCGGGGGAGATCCCGGATCCCGTTTGAGGCCGGGCATCAGAACATTCACTCCCTGTCGGCGTACGCGATCGAGGAGGTCAAGATCTCCGCCGGGCGCGACCGGGCGGTGCGAGTCGAGATCCAGATGTCCAACAGCGCCGGCATCTTCCAGGTCGACGAGCTGCTGGCCGAGAAGCTGCGCGGCTCGGGCCTGGAGGAGCACGTCGAGGTGATCGCCCGGATCGACGCCGAGCACGAACAGCGCCTGATCCCAGTGTTCAGGATCTGAACCATGGCCGGCGGGGACGCAGAGGCCCGACCGGTTTTCTCACGACGGCGCACGCTCCTGCTCGCGCTGGGCGCGGCCGTCGCCGCGCTGCTGCTGTGGGGCGGCTACGGGCATCACTGGTCCTGGACCGGGATCAACGGCCGTACAGCAACGCTCTGGGATTGGCTGAAGCTCACCCTCCTGCCGCTGGCCTTCGCGGTCCTGCCCATCTGGCTGCGCCCCGACGCCCGGCTCCAACACGACGTCAAGATGGCGGCGCTGGCCGCCGGCATCATCCTCGCGGCGATCGCCCTGGGCGGATATCTCGTCCCGTGGGCGTGGACGGGGTTCCGCGGCAACACCCTGTGGGACTGGCTGAACCTGGTCGCGCTGCCGCTGGCCGTGGCCGTGGCGCCACTGTGGCCGGACATACGCGAGCACTGGGGACCGCGCCACTCGATGCAGGTGAGCATCGCGGCCGGGGTGTTCGTGGTCGTGGTTCTCGCCGGCTATCTGGTCCCGTGGGCGTGGACCGGGTTCACCGGCAACACCGCCTGGGACTGGCTGCACCTGCTCGTCCTGCCGCTGCTGGTTCCGGCCGTGCTGATTCCGACCATCAAGCCGGTCGCCGAGGTGCCGATGACGCCCGTCGAGCGCCCGGCCTCAGCGCCGCCGCCCACGTCAGCGCCCACCCCGGAACCGCAAGGCACGCCGCCGACGGGGTGACACCCCCCGCCCCGGCTTCTTACCAGCCGCCGCGCCAGTCGACGTTGGCCGAACGGGCCTTGGCGGCGTCCATACGCGCGTGCTTGCGCTTGTCCAGGCGCCACTGGATCAGGGAGAAGACGAGGATCACGGCCGGGAAAAAGGCGATGACGATGAACATCACGCTCGTGATGTCCTTGTCGGTGGTCTCCCCGAACCATCCCTGACCGCCGTCGTCCCGCGCCAGGGCCGAAGGGGCGAACGTGAGCAGGGTGCCCACGAACAGGGTCAGACTGATCACAAACCGGCTGCGGCGCATGGCGAAAAGCTTAACTGATCGCCGCGGCGGCTTCGGGCTCGGTAGCCGACGCGAGCGCGGCCAGGGCCTCGAGGAGGGCCGGGTTGTACTCGTCCGCGCGCACGGTCATCTCGAGGTGGTCGAGCGGAACCTCAAATACCTCGGCCCCGATCGCCGCGGCCAGCTCGTGCTGGCGCTCGGGAGCGACGCTCGTGTCCTTGCTGGTGATGACCGATGCGGCCGGCACGCTCACTCCGCCCAGCCACGGACGCGAGTCAAACCGACCCAGCTCCCGGCCCGCTTCGGCCAGGTCGGTGGGGGAATGGCGCATCAGCTCCGACAGCCACCACGCCGTTCGGGGGGAGGAATACGGGATCTCGGCCTGCTTGAAGCCGGCCCGCCAGGCCGCCCGCGGCGCCACCGAGAGGGCAACGCCGACGGCACCCATCCACTTCCAGATCTTGGCCGTGTCGGCGTCCTGGAAATGCTGGGAGGTGCCGCTGAGGACCAGGCCACGGACGAGCTCGCGATGGTCGCGGGCGATCAGCTGGGCGATCGTGCCGCCCATCGAGTAACCGACGAACACGGCCGGCCCGACCCCGAGCTGGTCGACGACGGCCGCAGCATCGTCCGCGCAGTCGATCAGCGAGAACGGAGTCATGGCGCGCAGCCCGCGGCCCTGGCCGCGGTGATCGATGGCCAGCACCCGGTAACCCGCCTCCTGAAGGGGCGCGTAGGCGGCGTGCCAGTTCAGGTCAGCGGTGACCGTCCAGCCGTGCAGCAACATCACCGCCGGGCGGGCGGGGTCGCTCTCGCCGCTGTCGCGCAGGAAGAACTCGCCCCGACCGGGCACGACCACGGTCCGGGCCGGCAGCATGTCGTGCGGTGGGACGGGTGGGTACGCGCGAGTACGCATCGGCGGCATGCTACCCGGGCATCGGAGCCGGCCTAACCCGGAGCCCGCGGGGGCGGGCAGCGTTCTGACTCCTACCATCAATCTCATGGCTGTCGTCATCGCATCTGATCTCGGGAAGGACATCGCCGGCGAGCCGCTGCTGCGCGGGGTGTCGTTCAAGCTCGAGCGGCGCGATCGCATGACTCTGTCGGGCCGCAACGGCGCGGGGAAGACCACGCTGCTGCGGATGCTCTCGGGCGAGGCGTCGGTTGACTTCGGCGACCTGGTCTTCGCCAAGGGCGCCAAGGTCGCCCTGCACGATCAGCGCCCGCCTCGCGATCGCGCGCTGACCCTGCGCGACTACGTCCTCTCCGGCGCGGCCGAGTTGGTCGCCATCGAGGCCGAGCTCGCCTCGCTGGAGCAGGCGATGGCCGGCGGGGCGCATGACGAGCAGACGCTCGACCGCTACTCCCGCGCTCAGGCTCGCCTCGAGCACGCGGGCGGTTACGACTGGCGCGACCGGGCGTTGTCAACGCTGCACGGCCTCGGTTTCCGAGACGACTCCGACCTCGACCGGCAGCTCAGCACCTTCTCCGGGGGAGAGCTGACGCGCGCGTCACTGGGTCGAGCCCTGGCCGGCGGCCCTGACCTGCTGCTGCTCGACGAGCCGACGAACCACCTTGACATCGAATCTCTGGAGTGGCTCGAGCAGCACCTGATCGCGCTCGATGCCGCCATCGTGCTGGTCGCCCACGACCGCTGGTTTCTGGAGGCGGTCGGGACCGCCGTCCTCGAGCTGGAGGGCGGGCGCGGTCGCTTCTTCGCCGGGCCGTGGCACGCGTGGCGTAAGGAGAAGGCCGCGCGCGAGCTCGCCCTGGGTCGGGCGATCGAGCGCCAGCAGGCTGAGATCGACCGCCTGGAGCGGTTCGTGACCCGTTTCCGGGCCGGCACCCGGGCTCGGCAGGCGCAGTCGCGGGCCAAGCGGCTGGACAAGATCGACCGGATCTCGCGTGGTCCGTCCGACTCCGCCGGCCTCGAGTTCGCCTTCCGGCCCCCCGAGCGCACCGGTCGGGTCGTGTTCGAGCTCGAGGATGCCTCGCTGCAGGCGGGCGAGAAGACGCCGCTGCGCGGAGCCTACCTGTGGCTGGAACGCGGCGAGCACGTGTCCCTGGTCGGTGCCAACGGGACCGGCAAGACGACGCTGATCGAGACCCTGGCCGGCCGGCGCGAGCTGCTCGAGGGAAAGCTCCGCAGCGGTCATAACGTCAAGCTCGGCTACCTGTCCCAGCACGCCGAGGAGCTGAACGCAAGCAACGCGCGCACCGTGGTCGAGGCCACCCAGCATGCCACCGGTCTGACTCCGGGCAAGGCGCGGGCGCTGCTGGGCGGCTTTCTGTTCTCGGGTGAGGACGCCGAGAAGCCGCTGGACGGGCTATCGGGAGGGGAGCGGCGCCGGCTGTCGCTGGCCATCCTCGTCCACTCCGGAGCCAACGTGCTGATCCTTGACGAGCCCACCAACCATCTCGACCTCGAGAGCCGGGAAGCGCTCGAGGCGGCACTCAGGGCCTTCCCGGGGACGCTCCTGCTCGTCTCCCACGACCGCGCACTGCTCGACGCGATCGGCAGCCGCACCGTGGCCCTCGAGGATCAGACCCTCAACAGCTACGTCGGCGGCTGGCCGGAGTACGTCCGGGTGCGCGAGGAACGAGCCAAGGCACCGGCGGCGGCTAAGCGGCCGGCTGACAAGACGCCGGCCGCCGCCCGTACCTCGGCCGCCGCAGCCCCGGCCGCGGGACCGCCCCGGGGCGGGCGCAAGCGCACGCCGCCCAAGGCCAAGGCCAACGGCAAGGGCAAGGGGCCGGGGAGTTTGGAGCAACAGATCGAGGCCGCCGAGGCCGCCCTGCAGGCAGTCGAGGAGGAACTTGCCGACCCCGCGGCTTGGGCCACGCCCGAGGCCACGGCGCGCTCGACGGCGCGCCACGAGCAGGCGCGACAGTCGGTGGCCGAGCTCTACCAGCGCTGGGAGGCGGTGGCCGGATAGCCGCCGCCGGTGGTGGACACGTCCGCCATCGGCCTAGGATTTAGCTGGAGATGTCAGAAATCCGGAAGCCGGGCCTATGCGTCTGGCCCTGATTGAGGACGACAGCGGGCTGATCACGGTGCTCGAACGCCGTTTTCAGGCCCTGGGCTGGGAACGGCGGCTGCTCAGCTATGCCCCGGCTCCTCAGCAGCTGACCACGCTTCGCCTCCATGTCCTGGTCGTCAACCCGGCTCTGACGGGCCTCGACTACATCGCTCGCACGGCTGCCGCGCTGCCCGGCCTGGCGCTACTCGTGTGCTCGGACCCGTCGAGCGTGGCCGACCGGGTCCGTGGCCTGCGGGCCGGCGCCGATGACTGGATCACCAAGCCGTGCCACCCCGAGGAATTGGTGGCGCGGATCGAGGCGGTGGTCCGCCGCCGCGCGGCGGGCCAGGCTCCGCTCGAGCAGGAGGTGATCCGGGCCGGAGCGCTGGCCATCCGGCCCGACCGCTTCGACGCCCACTCTGGTGGGCAGCCGGCCGGTCTGTCGCGGCGCGAATACGAACTGCTCTACGAGCTCGCCGCCGCCGAGGGGCGCGTCGTGGAGCGCGAGGACGTCTACCAGCGGGTCTGGGGCTACACGATGGCCCGCGGCGACCGCTCGGTCGACGTGTTCGTGCGCAAGCTCCGCCTGAAGCTCGAGCGCATCTCGCCCGACTGGCGCTACGTGCACACCCACTTCGGGGTCGGCTACCGGTT
>DASXHG010000445.1:0-2321 GCA_036488625.1 Solirubrobacteraceae bacterium
CTTATTGCCTGGGTCCGGAGTCGACTGGGCTGCGTGCTAAAAGACCTCGATGCATTACGGCCCTCCCCGCCGCCGGCGGGCTCGACCAGTCGCTGACGCGTCCCTCGACGCGCTGCTTGATCGTTCAGAGGATCTGGCCAAGGGGTGGCTGCTGGCCTTGCTCGAACAGGCGCCGCTGGACGATGCTCCGCGCTTGGTGGCCACCGACCTGACCCGAGAGGGGCCGCGCGTCTGTGAGGCGGTGCTACGAGCGATCGGCTCTGACGCCGACCAGCGCCGCCTCGAGCCCGAGGGACCGCTGGCGACGCTGGCCGGCCGCGTCGGGGAGCTGGCCGGGGCCAACGGGCCGCGGGACACCGCCCAGGCCATCGACGCGCTGCAGGGGATCGTCTGGGCCGCCCTGCGGGCCGAGCTACGCGATCCCGACCCGCAACTCGTCTCTGAGCTGGCTGAGCGGTTGGCCCAGGTCACCGCCGTCCTGCGCGCCGCCGCGCTCGACTCCAGGCCCGGAGCGGCTTTTGGGCCCGGAAACGGTTACGCCGAGCCGCCGGCCCCGGAGCGCGACCAGGCACCCACAGCCGGCGAGTGGGCTGCTCCGGCTCGAGACCAGGCACCCACAGCCGGCGAGTGGGCTGCCCCGGCTCGCGACCAGGCACCCACAGCCGGCGAGTGGGCTGCCCCGGCTCGCGACCAGCCGCGCCCGGCTGAGCGTGCTCCTGATCCCAGCCCGCCGACTCCGCCCCCCACGCGAGCGAGTGGCGCCCGCCCGTCCCCGACTCTCCGCTGGGGTCCGTCCCGGCCGCCGCGCCCAGTGCCGCCCTCGGCCTCTCAGCAACCGCAGTCGCCGCCAGTGGGCCAACCCCCCGGAGTGCCTCCGTCACCGAGCGTCGCCGAACCCCAGGTCCGGGCCTGGATGACCGGCGACCAGCCGTCCGACGCGCCGCCCCCGCTGTGGGTCAGCGCCCTGGGCGAGGAGATCCTGGGCACTGGTTCCGCGCCCCTCTCACTGCTGCTGGCCGAGCTCGAGGATGCCGACCGCGTACTGGCGATCGAGTCAGAGCCCGACGTGACCTTCAGCGAGTTCACCCACGCGCTCCGGCGCGCCGTGCGCCGCCAGGACATGCTCGTCTCCGAGACGGCCGCGCGGGCCTGGGTGATCGCTCGCGACACCGACCGGACGGGTGCCCGCGCCCTGGCGGAGAGGATCTCGGCCTCGGTTCGGGATGCGCGCCCGTGGCGCGGGGCGCCGATGGTGGCCAGCGTCGGCTACGCCGTCCTCGGTGAGGACGGGACGACGCCGGCCGAGCTCATCGAAGCGGCCGAGCAGGCCCGCTTCATGGCCGCGGCGACCGGGATCTAAAAGGGCTGGCCGGACGGAGCGCGGGGAAGCGAGACCGCGCCGATCCACGAGGTCCCGGTGACGCCGAGCGCCTTCCCGGTGGCCATCGTCAGATCCCAATCGGCGTGGTTCGCGTAGGGACCGCGGTCGATCACGGGGACGATCATCGTCCGGCCCCGGTAGAGCACCGCGACCTTACTTCCACAGCCCAGCGTGCGGCTGGCGACGCCGATCGTGCTCCGCGTCAGGCGCCGCCCACAGGCCGTACGGCGCCCGTAGAAGCCCGGGCCGTAGAGCGTGGCCAGCGAGTGGCGATACACGGTCACGGTCAGCGTCGGGGCCGCGGAGGCCGACATCGTCGAGACCGAGGAACCCGAGCCGGTCCGAACGATCAGAGCCCGGATCTGGAAGCGGCCGATGTGGTTGGTCCTCCAAGTCACGTTGAACGAGCCGTCAGGAGCGACGGTCGTGCTCACCGTGGGGGTCCACTGCCAGTTGGTCTGGTGGCCGAGGCGCTCGATTTCGATCGTCTTGCCGGCCGCACCCGACGTGGTACCGGAGAAGTTCAGGCCGTTGCGCAGCAGGGTCGATGAGCTCGTGTCGAGCGTGATCCCGTCGCCCGAGGCACTCACCGGTCCGCTGCTCGAGGTCGTCGTGCTGGAACCGCTGCTGCCGGTCGATGAGCCGCCGGAGCTGCCCAGACCCGCCCCGCCGCTGCCACCGGCCCAGGCCAGGGACGGCAGCACGAGCAGCCCGCTCAGAACGACAAGCAGGGCGCAGACACGCGTAGCACGATTTCGAATCAGGTCAGTCATCGGGGGGACGCCTTCGCCTACGAGGTGAGCTGACGGGCTCGCGCTGTTCGCGCTACGGCCTCAAATGGGCCGATTCGCCCCTGCGGACCGATGATCCGCAAGTGGTTCCCCCGCCGATCGCCCGCGGACGGACGATCGTTCGGCTGGTTGGCGTCGGGCAGTATACG
>DASXHG010000261.1:0-2717 GCA_036488625.1 Solirubrobacteraceae bacterium
CTGATCCCGCGCCCGGAGACCGAGCTCCTGGTCGAGGTCGGCCTGGAGCTCCCCCACGGCGCACACGTGGCCGATGTCGGAACCGGCAGCGGCGCGATCGCCCTGGCCCTGGCGACCGAGCGCCCCGATCTGCGTGTGACCGGGCTCGACGTCGACGACGGTGCGCTGGCGGTGGCGCGTCGGAACGGTGCCCGTCTCGGCCCCGGGGTCGAGTTCCGGCGCTCCGATCTGCTCGACGGGGGCGACTACGACGCCGTGCTGGCCAACCTGCCCTACGTCGCCGACGGGGCGAGCCTGGAGCCCGAGATCTCAGACTGGGAGCCGGCCGGCGCGCTGTTCGCCGGCGCCGACGGGCTGGACGTGGTCCGCCGGCTGATCACCCAGGCGGCGGGCGTGGATCTGGTGGCGCTGGAGATCGGTCCCGACCAGGCCGAGGCGGTGCAAACGCTTCTGACCGAGGCGGGCTTCGGCTCGGTCGAGGTGCGGCTCGATCTGGCCGGGCGCCCGCGCGTTGTGATCGGACGCTCGCGCGTTGTGGTCGGACGGTGAGCGCCGGCCAGCCCGGGGTCGACGGCGAGCCGGCGACCTTCGAACGCTGCATGGCCGTCGGAGGGGTGGCCGTGTTCCCCTCCGACACCGTGTACGGACTGGCCTGCGATGCACACAACCGGATCGCGGTGGAGCGCCTCTATAGCTTCAAGCGCCGGCCGCTGAGCAAACCCTCGGCGGTGATGTTCTTCGACCTCGATCTGGCCCTGGCCGCGCTCCCCGAGCTCGGTCCCCGGACCCGTACGGTGCTGACGCGGCTGCTCCCAGGTCCGGTGACAGCGCTGCTGCCGAACCCCGGTGGCCGCTTCCCGCTCGCCTGCGGCGATGACCCATCGACGCTGGGCTTGCGTGTGCCGGTCGTGCCGGTCCTGGCCGGCGTGCGCTGGCCGGTGCTGCAGTCGAGCGCCAACCTGGCCGGGGGGCCTGAGGCACGGCGGCTGGAGGAGGTTCCCGAGCCGATCCGGCGCGAGGCCGACATGCTCGTCGACGGCGGCGAGCTGCCGGGCACCGCCTCGACGGTCGTTGACCTCAGGCGTTACGAGGCCGATCACGACTGGCGGGTGATCCGGGAGGGTGCGCTCAGCGCGGAGGCGCTGGCCGCCGTCATGGAGGGCCAATTTCACTTCGATCCCGAGTCCTACGCGAGCGAGATCAGAGGCGACATCTCCGTCTACGACGAGTTTCAGGTCGCGGTCGTGGACGCCGCCGGGGACGGCGCGCGGCGGATCCTCGAGCTCGGCACGGGAACGGGGGAGACCGCTCGCCGGCTGCTCGATCGCCACCCTGAGGCTGAGCTCGTGGGGATCGACGAGAGCCAGGCGATGCTCGCGGCGGGGCGGGCAGAGTTGCCCCCGGAAAGGGTGACCCTGTTGGTTGGCCGGCTCCAGGATGACCTGCCTGCCGGACCATTTGATCTCGTGGCCAGCGCGCTCTGCGTGCATCACCTCGACGGCGAGGAGAAGCAGCGGTTGTTTGCGCGCGTCCGCGAGCGTCTGGATGTCGGCGGGCGGTTCGTGCTCGGCGACGTGGTCGTACCCGTCCGCGCCGACGATGCGGTGATCTCGCTCACTGAGGGCTGGGACAAGCCGAGCTCGCTGCCGGATCAGATCCGGTGGCTGCAGGCGGCCGGTTTCGCCGTCGAGGTGATCTGGCAGCACCGGGATCTGGCCGTGGTGCGGGCGGTGGCCGTCTGAGGTGGTGAGCCCGAGCCGATCCTTAAGGCGGTGAGCCGGTGGCGGGTCTCGGGCCGCGAGGCGCCCGGGGTCGTCGCTAGCATGCCGTTTTGTGTCCTCCGAGTTGCCGCCGGACTTCTTCAATCTGCCTCTGTCCGAGGTCGATCCCCAGATTGCCGAAGTCCTGAATCTCGAGCTCGACCGCCAGCAGCGCACGCTGGAGATGATCGCCTCGGAGAACTTCGCCCCCGTCGCGGTGCTCGAGGCCCAGGGTTCGGTGCTCAACAACAAGTACGCCGAGGGGTATCCAGGCAAGCGCTACTACGGCGGCTGTGAGTTTGTCGACATCGCCGAGCAGTTGGCCATCGACCGGGCCAAGGCCCTGTTCGGGGCTGAGCACGCCAACGTCCAGCCCCACGCCGGCGCTCAGGCCAACACCTCCGCCTACCACGCTCTCCTGCAGCCCGGCGACACGCTGATGGGCCTCGAGCTGGCCCACGGCGGCCATCTTTCCCACGGGATGAAGATCAACGTCTCGGGGCGGCTCTACAACATCGTCGCCTACCACGTCGACCGCGACACGAGCCTGATCGACATGGACGAGGTCCAGCGCCTGGCCGAGGAGCACAAGCCCAGGATGATCGTGGCCGGCTGGTCGGCGTATCCGCGCCAGCTGGACTTCCCGCGCTTCCGGGAGATCGCCGACTCGGTCGGCGCCTACCTGCTCGTCGACATGGCCCACTTCGCCGGGCTGGTCGCCGCCGGCGTGCACCCCAACCCCGTGCCCTACGCCGACGTGGTCACGACCACGATCCACAAGACGATCGGCGGCGGACGCGGCGGCATGATCATGTGCCGCGAGGAGTACGCCAAGAAGATCAACTCCGCCGTCTTCCCCGGCCAGCAGGGCGGGCCGCTCGAGCACATCATCGCCGGTAAGGCGGTGGCCCTGAAGATCGCCGCCTCCGAGCCGTTCCGCGAACGTCAGGAACGGAC
>DASXHG010000301.1:0-2590 GCA_036488625.1 Solirubrobacteraceae bacterium
CTCCTGCGGGTCCTCGGCGGATTCGTCGCGGAGCTCGGAGTTCTCGGCGTGGCGATAGAGGGCGTTGCCGTCCAGGGTTACCTTGGCGTCGAGCGCCTTCACGTCGCGTTCGGGGGTGACGATCAGCGGGTTGACCTCGACCAGCGTTGCCTCTTCCTGGGTGAAGACCTCGTAGAGCTTGCCCAGCATCGCCCCCACGGGACGCACGACATCGGCGTCGACGCCGGCCTCGAAGGCCAGTCGGCGGCCGTGGAAATCCTGAAAACCGAGCAGCGGATCGACGTGGAGATGGGCAATCGCGTCCGGGTCCTCGTCGGCGACCTGCTCGATGTCCATCCCGCCCTTGGTCGAGAGCATGACCAGGGGAGCCTTGGCCGAGCGGTCGAACACGACCGACGCGTAGTACTCGGAGGCGATCTCCGAGGCGCCCTCGATCCACACCTCATGGACCGTCAGGCCGCGAATATCCATGCCGAGGATCGCGCGGGCGTTCTCCTCGGCCTCGGCCCGGTTCTGGCAGAGCTTGATGCCGCCGAGCTTTCCGCGGCCACCGATCTGGACCTGGGCCTTGACGACGCAGGGGTAGCCGATCTCGTCGGCGGCGGCCACCGCTTCATCGACGGTGCGGGCCGGTTGGCCCTGAGGCACGGGCACGCCGTGGCGGGCGAAGAGCTGTTTGCCTTGGTACTCGAGCAGATCCATGACGGCGACTCACTCTATTGATTCCTATCGGCGGGCCGCTTGGTGACTCGTCATGGCATCATCCGCCTCTTATGGCGATTCCGAAAAATGTCTCATTTGTCACTTTCGACGTTTACGGCACCCTGATCGACTGGGAAACCGGGGTCTACGACGCATTCAAGGCCGAGGCGGACCGTGACGGCTTCAGCGTCGAACGCGACGAGCTGATCCCGCTCTTCCACGAGGTCCAGCAGCAGATCCAGTCGGGCTCCTACGAGCTCTACGCGGAGGTCCTGCGACGCACCGCGGTGCAGATCGCCAAGCAACTCGACTGGCCGCTCGAACCCTCCCGCTCGGGCTTTCTGCCCGACTCCGTGCAGCGCTGGAGGCCGTTCAAGGAGACCAACCCCGTCCTGCAGAAGATCGCCAAGAAGTACAGCATCGGGCTGATCTCGAACATCGACGACAAGCTGCTCGGTCAGACCCGGCGCCACATCCCGCTCGACTTCGACCTCGTCGTCACCGCGCAGCAGGTCCGCTCCTATAAGCCCGACCCCGCCCACTTCACCGAATGCGAGCGCCGGATCGGCACCAAGAAGGGCTGGGTCCACGTCGCGGCCAGCTATTACCACGACGTCGAGCCCTGTCTGAAGAAGAAGATCCCGGTGATCTGGGTCAACCGCTCAAAGCAGCAGCTCGAACCGGGGCAGAAGAAGCCCGACGCCGAGGTGGCCAGCCTCCGCGAGGCGGCCAAGCTGCTCGGCGTGGGCTGAGTCCGGCCCGGACCGCCCGGAGCGCACCCCGATGCGCGTGACCGCGCTCCAATCCGACGTCCTCGTATTCGTCTCCGACGTCTGGCAGACGACATGCACCGCCGTGCGCGCCGGCGACGAGGGCTTCGTGATCGACTCCCCCGTGTATCCGGAGGAGCTGGGGGCGCTCCCCGGTGTCCTCGAGCAGGCCGGCTTTCCCGTCTCGGGCCTGCTCGCCACCCATGGTGACTGGGACCACCTGCTCGGCCGCCTGGCCTTCCCCGGTGCCGCCCTGGGCTGCGCCGAGTCCACGGCGGCGCGGCTCGGTCGTGAGCCCGGCGCCGCCCAGCGCCGGCTGCGGGAATTTGACGCCGAGCACTACGTCCCGCGCCCGGCCCCGCTCGCCCTGGGGACACTGCAGTCGCTACCTGTGCCGGGCAAGCTCGAGCTCGGGACCGACCGCGAGATCGAGCTCTACGAGGCAACCGGACACACCGGCGACGGGGTCGCCTACTGGCTGCCGTGGGTCGGGATCCTGGCCTGCGGTGACTACCTCTCCCCGGTCGAGATTCCGATGCTCAGCCCCGGCGGTGGCCTCGACGAGTACCGCGCCACCGTGACCCGGCTCGGTGAGCTACTGGCGGCCACCGAGTGGGTGGTGCCCGGGCACGGAGGGCCGATCACCGGCGACCGGGCCCGGGAGCTCGCCGACGAGGATCTGGCCTACCTCGACCAGCTCGCCACCGACCCCGTGGAAGCCGAGCCCCCGGCATCCCGTCGCGGCGGCCCCCAGCAGAAGATCCATCAGGCCAACGTGGCCTTCCTGCGGGGCTGAGCGTGGACGCCGCCCAGACCCCTGGGGCCGTGCTCGCGGGGTTGCTGGACACGCACCCCACGCTGAGGCGGTACCTGGCCGAGATCAACGCCGCCGGCGAACGGTTGGAGCCCGGGGCGCAGTCAGCCACGGGGCCGGCACCGGAGGAGCGCGCTTCAGGCACCGAGCGCTCGGATCAGCTCCAGGCGACGGTCGCCTGGATGCATGACGAACCCATGCTCCGCGGTCGCCGCTACCGGATGCAGATCGGCACCGAGCTGGTCACGGCGACGATCGCCCCGCTGAAGTACAAGGTCAACGTCGAGTCACTCGAGCACGTGGC
>DASXHG010000311.1:0-8597 GCA_036488625.1 Solirubrobacteraceae bacterium
TGAAGCCGGTGAGGAGCGAGCTCTGCTGTGCGAGGTTGGGAATCGTGAGGCCGAATAGGAGCAGGCTGAGCGCGATCAGCGGTACGGCGGCCAGCACCATCCCGCTCAGCACACGCACCCGGCGCGGGCGCGTGACCGCGGCCACGAGCAGGAACGGCAGCAGCAGCCCGGCGGTGAATTTGACCGCCACGGCGACCATCAGGACCGCGCCAGCGCTGCGGTCACGCCCGCTCAGCAGCAGCGAGACCGCACCGAGCATCGGCACGAGCATGAAGAAGTCGTTGTGGAATCCACCCACCGCATAGACGAGGTAGATCGGGTTCAGCGCGACGAACACGACGGCGAAGCGGGGGTCGCGCCCCAGCTGCCGGGCGACCTGCCAGACCAAAGCCACGAAGCCGAGGCTGAGCCCGACCGTCACCACCTTCAGCGTCCAGTAGGCGACGGGGAGAGGCAGGAACGCCAACGGGTAGGTGAAGGCGCTGAACAGCGGCCCGTACGGGCTGCGCAGATTCCCCCAGCTGGCGAACTGAAAGACGGGATCGAAGGTCTCCTGGCGGATCGTGTGCTGGTAGGGATTGAGGTGATGCAGACCGCCGAGGTGGGCATAGCCGATGTAGTTGAAGACATCGTTGAGCTGCAACGGCGGGCTGAGCAGCAGGATCACGTGAAGCGCGATCACCGTCACGGCCAGCGTCCGCCCTGAGAATGTGCGCACCGCCGCCAGCGCCATGCCGTAGGCGACGAGCATGGCCAGCAGCACGACGCTGAAGCCGATGCCCACCGCCTTCGGGTCGCGGATCAGCCTGGGGACCAAGCCGCTGAGCGGACCGGAATCCCAGCCCGGGAAGGCCAGCGTGCTCCGCGGGACCAGGACCGACGGACCGGACACGGCGACGAGGACGACGAGCAGCGTCGAGAAGACCAGGGCGCCCAGGGCGAGGTGCCCGCGACGACGGTCGACGCGGATGCGCGGGCGAGGGATCCGACCTGAGAGGCCGCCCATCCGGAGGCGGGGCAGGCTGACGGTTCCCTCCCCGGGGGCCGTGCCCGCGACCGGACCGGTGGCTAGCCGGATCGGCGGTTCGCCTGGTCGTTGCTCCTGAAGCATGTGCTGAAGATAGTGCCGATTGCCGCGTTGACTGACGCCCGGTGCTCAGTTGTGATCCGGTTAGGTACCCGTTCCACGCGGTCGATATGGCCGTTTGGAGGCGAACCTTTCCGCGTGAGCGTCGGATCAATAGTCGAGCGCGGGCGCAGCCGCGGGGACGGGCGACCCCTTGTCGGGCGGGCCGGCACCGTGTCGGGCACGGCGCTGTTTGTCTGGGCGCTGGTGGTGCTGGGCGCTGGGCTGCGCTTCTACGGACTGGGACACCAGGGCTTCTGGTACGACGAGGCCAACACCGCCTTTCTCATGCGGCGTCCGTTCGGAGACATGCTGGGCCTGCTGCCCACCAACGAGTCGACGCCGCCGCTCTACTACTGCGTGGCCTGGCTGTGGACGCGCGTCTTCGGGGCCGGCGAGGCGGGTCTGCGCTCCCTGTCGGCTCTGTTCGGCGTGCTCGTCATCCCGGTCGCCTATGCGCTGGGGAGCGCTGCCGTATCCCGTCGGGTGGGTGTGGTCGCGGCCGCGCTGGTGGCCTTCAATCCCCTGCTCATCTGGTACTCGCAGGAGGCGCGGTCCTACATCCTGCTCGTGCTGCTCACGGCCCTGGCCCTGCTGGCTCTCGTGCACGCGCTGCGCAACCCGACGCCGCGTGCCTTGGCCCTGTGGTCGCTGGCCGCCGTCCTCAGCCTCACCACCCATTACTACGCGGTGTTGGTCGTCGCGCCCCAGGCCCTGTGGCTGCTGATCACCAACGGCCGACGGCGCGGGCCCCAGATCGCCGTGGCCGTAATCATCGTATCTGGATTGGCCCTGATCCCGCTCGCCCTGGCCCAGAACGGGACCCATCGTGATCAATGGATCTCGGCTAGCCCGCTCGGCATCCGCCTCAATCAGCTCGTCCCCCAGATATTGATCGGGCCGGGAGCGCCCGACCGGCTGCTGATCAAGTTCATCGCGTTCGCGGCCGCCCTGATCGGACTGGGTCTGCTCGTCCTGCGCGCCAACCAGCGGGAGCGCAGAGTGGCGCTCCAGATCGGCGCCATGGTGCTGTTCGGCTTCGTCCTGAACCTCGTGTTCATTCTCGTCGGCTACGACGACCTGATCACCCGCAACCTGCTCGCGCTCGTGGTTTCAGTGCTGCTGGTCCTGTCGGTCGGCCTGGGCGCCCGCCGCGCCGGGGGGGTGGGGCTGGTGGCGGCCGCGGTGCTGTGCGCGATGGGCGCCACCGCGGCCATCGGCGTCGCCGCCGACCGCGGTCTGCAGCGGCCCGACTGGCGCCCGCTGGCGAAGATGTTGGGCCCGAGGCCGCCTTTTCACGGACCCGGCCGCGCCTTCCTGATCCAGGACTACCGCTTTCTCCTGCCGATGTCGCTGTACATGCGCGGCCTGCGACGGATCGCTCCTCGGGTCGGCGCCCGCGTCAACCAGCTCGATGTGATCTCGATCAGCGCGCCCGAACAGCGGCTGTGCTGGTGGGGTGCGGCCTGCAACCTGCTTCCGAGCAGCCCGCAGCTCTCGTATCCGATCCCCGGATTTCAGTTCGTGTGGCAGCGCCGGGTGCGTCAGTTCACCGTCCAGCACTTCGTCTCCCGCCACCCGGTCCAGATCCGCCCCGCCGTGGTGGCCCCCGCCCTCTATCTGACCGCACTGGGCAGGGACGGCCTGCTCTTTCAGCAGTAGCTGCCGCGCAGCGGTTACGGCGCGAGTCCCGCCGCGTGGCGCAGCGCCTCGAGCTCGTCAGACGTCAGCGGCCGGTGTCCCCCGGGGGACAGGTCACCGAGTCCGAGCGGCCCGAAGGCGACGCGCTCGAGACGGATGACCCGGTGCCCGACCGCCTCGCACATGCGCCGGACCTGGCGCTTTCGTCCCTCGCGGAGGGTCAGCTCGATCACATCAGGGCGCAGACGGCGCACGCCCGCGGGAGCACTCATGCCGTCCTCGAGCTCAACTCCCTCGCGGAGCTTGCGCAGCGCGGCCGCGCCGACCGGTGGCCGGCGCACGGTCGCGCGGTAGGTCTTTGGCACCTCGAAGCGAGGATGGGTCAGCCGGTGGGCGAGCTCACCGTCGTCGGTGAGCAGGATCAGGCCCGTGGAGTCGATGTCCAGTCGCCCCACCGGGTAGAGGCGACCGGCGCTCGGGACCAGCGATACGACGGTCGGCCGGCCGTGGGTGTCGCTGGCCGTGGAGACGACGCCGGCCGGCTTGTTGAGCGCGTACACGACCCGCTGGCGTGACGGCGCCCCGATTGGAGTCTCGTCGACCGTGATCAGGTCCCCGTCGCTGACCGAACGCGCGGGATCGAGGACCGTTTCTCCGCCCACGCCCACCCGCCCGGAGCGGATGATCTCCTCCGCCGCCCGGCGGGAAGCGACCCCGGCGGTGGCCAGATACTTCGCGAGTCGCATCGGGCTGCCACCATAGACACATGGACTTTGCCCTTCTCGAACGGACATTGGCCGATCTCGGCGAACCGCCTTACCGGGCAGGCCAGGTCTGGCGCTGGACGGCCCAGGGCGCGGCCGGCTACGAGGAGATGACCAATCTGCCGCTCGAGCTGCGCGGGCGTCTGGCCGACGCGGTTCCGCTCTCGAGCCTCACCGCCGAGCATGAGTCGCACGCCCGCGACGGCACGATCAAGGCGCTGCTCCGAACCGCCGACGGCCGGCCGATCGAGGCGGTGCTGATGGTCTACCGCGACGGCCGGCGCTCGCTGTGCCTCTCATCCCAGTCGGGCTGCCCGCTGACCTGCCGGTTCTGCGCCACCGGACAGATGCGCTTCGGGCGCAACCTGAGCGCGGGGGAGATCGTCGACCAGGCCCTGCACTTCCGCCGTCTGGGACCGGTCGATCACGCTGTCTTCATGGGCATGGGTGAGCCGATGATGAATCTCGACGCTGTGCTGGACGCCTGTGAGCGCCTGCCCGATATCGGCATCAGTCACCGCCACACCGCGATCTCGACGGTGGGCTGGATTCCCGGGATCCAGCGTTTGGCCGCGACTTCCATGCCGATCCGGCTGGCCCTCTCGCTTCACGCCGCGGACGAGGCGCTGCGCTCGGAGCTGATGCCGGTCAACGACCGCTACCCCCTGCCCGACGTACTCGAGGCTTGTCGCGAGTACTACGCCCGCAAGCGCCGGATGATCTTCATCGAATACGTGATGCTGGGCGGCGTCAACGACACCGTCGCGCAGGCCAGACAGCTCGCTCAGGTGCTCGACCCGCGGATGTTCAAGGTCAACCTGATCCCCTACAACCCGACCGACTCACCTTTTGCCGGGTCAAGTCCGAAGGCGATCGAGGCCTTCCGGGCCGAGCTCGAATCCGCCGGGGTCGGCGCGACGGTTCGTCTCACCCGAGGCCGAGACATCGACGCCGCCTGCGGCCAGCTCGCCGTTGCCCGGGCCTAGCCCGACGCCGGCGCACACCCGCGACTCCGTCCACGCCCGGCGGCTGACCGCGCAGCTGCTGGCCGGTGCGCCGGCCCGGGATCCGCTGGCGGTGGCGGAGCGCTTGCTGGCCATCCAGGGCCAGGATCCCCGCGGCGCGCGGCTGGCCGTCCGCGCGCGCAGCCGCGACGTCAGTTCTGCCGACGTGGACCGGGCGCTGACCGATGAGCGGTCGCTGCTCATCACCTGGCTCAACCGAGGCACGCTCCACCTGATCCGCAGCGAGGACTACTCGCTGCTGCACCTGCTGACCACGCCACAGCTGCGGACGAGCAGCAGCACTCGTCTGGCCCAAGAGGGGCTCGACGCCCGAGCCACCGAGCGGGCATTGGCCGTGATCGAGCGGACCCTGGGCGCCGACGGACCGCGGACGCGCCGGGACCTGGCGGCGCGCCTGCAGCAGGCCGGCATCCGGACCGAGGGCCAGGCCCTGATCCAGCTGATGTTCCGGGCGGGGCTGGACGGAATCGCGATCCGAGGACCGATGATCGGCCGCCAGCACGCGTACGTGCTCGTCCGCGACTGGCTGCCGCCTCAGCCGCGGCTCGATCGCGACCGGGCTCTGGCCGAGCTCGCCCGCCGGTACCTGGCCGGGCACGGACCGGCCGACGCGCGGGACCTGGCTCGGTGGGCCGGGATCTCTCTGCGCGACGCCCGGGCGGGACTCGAGGCGATCGCCACCGAACTCCGGATCCGGCCCGACGGCTTGGCCGAGCTCGCCGGGGGCCGCGCCGCGCCGGCCCCGCCACCGAGGCTGCTGGGAGCGTTCGAGCCGCTGCTGTTGGGCTGGAGCTCGCGTGAGCCCGTGCTCGGCGAGCACGCCTCGCGGGTCGTCCTCGGCGGGGTCTTCCGGGGCTTTGCTCTGGCCGGCGGCCGCGCCGTCGCGATCTGGCGGTTACACGACGAGCGGGTCGAACTTGAGCCGTTCACCGCGCTCGAGCCGTCCGTGACCGCCGCGCTGGCCGACGACGCGCACGCCGTGCGTCGGTTTCTGGGTCTCGCCTAGGCGCGGTCAGCGTCGGCCGGGGCGTCCGGCCCGTCTTCGTGCTCCGCGCCGGCGGCGGGAATCCCCACCGGCGTCGTCGCGGATGGCGCACCGGGTCCGCCGGCCCGCGCCTCCCCGGCTCGCAGCAGCCGGTCGCGGAGCTCGGACTCGAGCTCCGGCGGCGGGTCGAAGGCCTCGATTGGGGGCAGCTCACCAAGCCCGTCGAGGCCGAACAGCTTTAAGAACAGGTCGGTGGTGCGGTAGAGCACCGCCCCGAACTGCGAACGGCCCTGCTCCTCGATCAGCCCCCGCTCGAGCAACGTCGTGGCCGCGGACTCGGCGCTCACGCCGCGGATCCGCGCGATCTCGGGCCGGGACACCGGTTGGAGGTAGGCGACGATGGCCAGCGTCTCCGCCTGGGCCGATGTGAGCGGCGGCGTCCGGGGCTTGCTCAGCAGGCGGCGCGCGGCGGCCTCAGCCTGGGGGTGAGTAGTAAGAGTGAAGCCGCCGGCGAGCTGGCGCACGACCAGCCCGCGGCGCTCGAACTCGTAGTGCTCCCGCAGCGTCTCCAGGGCCGTCACCACCTCATGCAGTTCGGCGCCCGTGGCCTCAGCCAGGGCGGGCGGAGACACAGGCTCGGAGCTGAGAAACAGCAGCGCCTCGACGGTGCGCTCGAGCTCGGCGGTGGCGGAGGTCATGCGCTCAGCCTCCGCTCAGCTCCAAACGGGGTCATCCGCTCCACGGTGATCTCAGCGAACGGCTCGTCCTGGATCCAGGTCGCCTCGCCCTGCTTGTAGAGCTCGAGCAGGGCGTAGAGCGTGACGGCCACCGTGACCCGGTCGGAGCTGGCCACCGCCTCGTCGAACGTGAACCGACCTCGCGAGAGCAGGCGGCGCAGGTGCGAGAGCCGTTCGGCGACCGTGACCTTGGCGATCGTGACGTGGTGAAGGTCAACCGGGGGCGGGATGACGAGCAGGTCGTTGATCGAGCGGACCAGGATCTGCGGGTCATAGACGGCGCGGGCGTCGTCAAGGCGCGCCTTGCGCAGCTCGCGCGGCGGCGGCGCGGAGCGAAAGCGGCTGCCCTCCTCGCGCTCCAGGCACCCGCGCAGATGCGCGGCGGCGGCCCGGTAGCGATGCGCGTCAAGCAGGCGGGCGAGCAGTTCCTCAACCGCTTCGCCGGGATCGAGCTCGATCTCCTCGATCTCCTCTCCGGGCAGCAGCAGACGCGACTTCAGCTCGAGCAGAGCGGCGATCAGGACCAGGAACTCGGTCGCGGCTTCCAGATCCAGGTCCCCTCGGCGCTCGAGATGATCGATGTAGGTGATGACGACGTCGGCCAGATCGACCTCGAGCAGATCCACCTCTTCGCGGAGAATCAGCGTCAGCAGCAGATCGAACGGACCGGCAAAGACGTCGAGATCCAGTTCCAGGTCGACGAGGGCCATCAGGACATCTCTCGCGAGCCGGCGGTCAGGGGATCGGACACCCGGTAGACGTTAACCAGAGGACCGGACCGCTCCCACCCCCATCGCCCGCCGGACGTCGCCGAGCACCGGCGAGCAGATCGCCCGGGCCTTGTCGGCGCCGCCGGCCAGAATGCGCTCCAGCTCGGCCTCATCGGAGCGAATACTGGCGTAGCGCTCGCGAACGGGGGCCAGGTAGTCGATCACGGCGTCGGCCACGGCGGTCTTGAACGCCCCGTACCCGGCGCCGTCAAATTCTTTTTCGATCACCTCGGACGAGGTCCCGCGCACGGCGGCCAGGATCTCGATCAGGTTGGTGACGCCCGCCTTGTCCGGCCCGCGGCGGACCTCGCTGCCGGAGTCGGTGACCGACGAGCGGAACTTCTTGGTGATGGCCGCGGGCTCGTCGAGGACGTAGACCGTCCCCTGCACGCTGCCCCCGGTGGTCGACATCTTGCGCTCGGGATTCTGGAGATCCATGATCCGCGCGCCGACCTCGGGAATACGAGCCTCGGGTTCGACCAGCGTGTCCCCAAAACGGGCGTTGAACCGCGCCGCGACGTCACGCATCAGCTCTACGTGCTGGCGCTGGTCATCGCCGACCGGTACCTCGTCGGCGCGGTAGGCGAGCACGTCGGCCGCCATCAGGACCGGGTAGACGAACAGACCGGCCGAGACCAGTTCGCGCTGGGCCCCGGCCTTGTCCTTGAACTGAGTCATCCGGTTGAGCTCGCCGAACGAGGTCACGCTGGACAGCAGCCACATGAGCTCGGGGTGCTCGAGCACGTCGCTCTGGCGAAAGAACACGCAGCGGTCGGGGTCCAGGCCGGCGGCGAGCAGCGTCGCCGCGGTGTCATAGACAGACTCGCGCAGCGCGGCCGGCTCGTAGGCCACCGTGATCGCGTGCAGATCGACGATGCAGTAGATGGCCTCGCCGCGGTCCTGTCCCGCGACGTACTGGGTGATCGCCCCGATGTAGTTGCCGAGGTGCTTGCGGCCCGTCGGCTGGATGCCGGAGAAGATGCGCACGAACGCGCAGGCTACTCAGCTGACGAGCGCGCCAGCTGTGGCCGGGGCTCGCCCCGGACGCGGCCGCGCGAGCAGCCAGGCGGCGACGATCCCGCCGAGCGCTCCGGCCACGTGGCCCTGCCACGAGATCCCGCGCTGGGGCACCACGCTGGCCAGGAGCGCCCCTCCCCAGACCACGCCGACGATGATCCCGGTCAGGAACTCGAGCCAGCTGCGGTTGAAGATGCCGCGCGTGAACAGGTACGTGGCGTATCCGAAGACCACTCCGCTGGCGCCGACCGTCACCGTCCCGGCGGGGGCGATCAGCCAGGTGCCCAGACCCCCGACTACGATCACGATCGCGGTCACCAGCGCCAGCCGCCCCGCGCCACGCAGGGCGATGATCACGCCCATGAACACGAACGGGATCGTGTTGTCGATCAGATGGGCGAAGCTGACGTGCAGGAACGGCGCCGTGAAGATCGCCCACACGTGATCGACGTTGCGGGGGTAGATGCCGCCGCTGTTGTCCAACGCGTCGTGATCGAGCGAGTTGATCACCTCGATCAGCCACATCACCGCG
>DASXHG010000312.1:0-9384 GCA_036488625.1 Solirubrobacteraceae bacterium
GGACCCAAACCCAGCTTGGCCAGCATGCGGTCGCTTCGCTCGGCGACCTCCGGGCGGTCGAGACCACGGGATTGCAAGGGCAGGCTCACGGCCTCGTGGGCGGTCAGCATGCCCGGTAGATGGTGGTGCTGAAGGATCAGCCCCAGTGACGGGCCGCTGCGCAGCGCCGCCAACGAACCGTTGCCGTGGAGCACGCGACCGGTGTCCGGTGCGGTCAGGCCCGCCAGGACATGGATCAGGCTGGATTTGCCCGTGCCGGATGGGCCGGTGATGCCAACCACTTCGCCGGCTCCGATACTGAGCGACAGGTCGCTGACGAGCACGGTTCCGGCGTTGCGCACGGTCACCCCCTCGATGACGAAGCGGGACGACTCAGGCATCGCCGGCTTCCTCCGGGTCGCCCGACCGGGGCCGAAGGACGATCCGGCCGTCGTCGAGATGGACGGTAAGAAGGGTTCCGCTCGGGTACCGGGCGAGGATCTCGGGCGGCAGCTGGATCGTCCCGGAGCCGCCGACGACCGCGAAGCGGTCCGTCCCCCGTCCTTCGGCACCGATCGCCCCCTTCTCAATCGCCAGCGAGCGGGGCAGCGCCTCCGAGACGGCCCTGTCATGGGTGACCACGATGACCGTGGCGCCGCTGAGCTCGCGCGCGTCGCGGAGCGCGGCGATGACCATGTCGCGGTTGTGAGGGTCGAGTTGGCCCGTGGGCTCGTCGGCCAGCAGGAGGCGGGGGGAGGTCGCCAGCGCACTGGCGATCGCGGCCCGGTTCTGCTGTCCGGCCGAGAGCTGATACACGGGCCGGTCGGCGAACTCGGCCAGCCCCATCCGCTCGATCAGCTCCGGAGTCGACCAGCGCAGCGGCCAGCCGCGCCGGCGGGCGCCGCGAGCGGCGAAGCTGATGTTCTGGCTGACCGTGGCGTAGGGCAGCAGATTGCGCAGCGGGTCCTGAAGCAGCAGCGACAGCTCGGTGGCGCGCATTTGATTGAGGCTGGACGCGTCGAGTTGGGTGATGTCCTGACCGGCGATCAAGACCGTGCCCGCAGTCGGCCGGAGCAAGCCGCTGAGCAGCGACATCAGCGTTGTCTTGCCCGATCCAGAAGGGCCGACGATGGCCAGCATCTCCCCGGCCTTGACGACGAGGTCGGCGTTGACCAGGGCGGCGACCGGGCCCTGCTCGCTCTCATAGACGTGCACCAGTCCGGCGCAAACCACATCCGCACCGGCCGACCTCGGTGTCTCAGTCGACGTCAATGTGTCAATCGACGTCATCGGGCGCCGTTCGCAGGAGGGATGGAGACATGCGCCCCAGGATGCCGCGCGCCGCCAACGCGGTGGCCAGCGCGACGACGAGCACCGCGCCCAGTGCGACCGCCACGATGAGCGTCAGGGGCAGCGCATAGGACAGCGGGGCATCGGTGCCCGCAGCGAGCTGAGGGAGTGACGGCAGGGCGACGGCGGCGCTGCCGACGCCGGCCGCGACACCGAACAGCGCGGTCAGCGCGAGGATCGCGGCCTCGATCGCCAGCGAGCGGACGAGGATCGAGCGCCTCACCCCGGTCACCTCCAGCGCGACCATCTCGGTGGCGCGTTGACGGCCGCCGGCGGCGAGCACGCTGAACGTGCCGACCGCCGCGACGAGCAGGGCGACGAGCGTGGCCAGCAGCATGAAATCGTAGGCCAGAGCCGGACCGGTATGCCTAGCCTGGCTGGTGAACACGGACGCGCGTTGGACACGGTCGATGTGCAATCCGGCGGCCCGCAGGCGACTGACAGCATTCGTCGGCGCTTGCGGGCCGAGCCACACCTGCTCGCTGGCCTGCAAAAACGTCGGGCCGGTCTGGGCTCGCTCGAGGCTCCCCAGGTCGGCGAACACACCGCCGGACCCGATCCGCGGGACAGCGGTCGCCGCGATAACCGGACGTACGGTGACGTTGCTGCCGTCAAGCCCCTGCACGGCCAGCGTGCCGTCCTGCCCACCGTCCACGGCCAACGCCACGGCGCGGCTGTCTCCGACCGCGGGGAGAACCGGCGGTGGTCCGGCGAGGGATGCAGCAGCGCCCTCGGCGTACGGGCCGACATCAGATGCCACGGCCTTCATCGGGAGGTCAAATCCCACCCCCGACGGGTTGGCGATGACCCGGACGCCGGTCAACGTCGAGCGCCAGGCTGCTGCGGTGAGCTCGGGACGGGCGCCGCGCGACACACCCGTCCCGGGGCGGTACGTGAGCGCGGTCAGACCGAGGTGGATCTGACCGGAGTCCGCCACCCGCCTGGCGGTGGGCAGTACCCCGATACCGGCCAGGCGGCACGGGCACCCCGCCTGTGGTGCGCCCGCATAAGTGAAGGAGCCAGGCCGCAACCGGCCGAGATCGACGATGCGCGTCCCCGACACCGGGTCAAATAGCCACGCCTCGAGGGCAAGGTGGGCAAGATCGCGCCTCGCCGCCCCGGAGGCCGACACGGTGGCCGAAACCGCCAACTGGCCGTTGGGCAGGGTGACGTCGACGACGTTCCTTGGGGTCAGTGCGCGGCTGACCTGGGCGACGCTCGCGTTCGTCGTCCCGGCGGGCCAGGTCGCGACGGCCGGCAGGCGCGAGGCATCGACCCCCATGAGCGCCGTGCTCGAAGTGGAGACCTGGACCGCAGCCATGGCGAAGCGTCCGTGTGGGTCGACGGAGTGGACCGCCTGGTTGAGCGCCAGATTGCCGCCGGTGACGGTTACGACCGTGGGCGCGCCGAGCGAGAACCGCGCGGCGGTGGTCCGGTTGGCTCGCGCCACCGACCACGCCGAGACCGCGAAGCAGGCCAGGCCAACCGCGATCACCAGCGTCCGTCCCTCCCGCAGAACGGTCGGCCGCCGGCCGATGCGACGAACGGCCAGCGAGCTCGCCACCGCGGACGAATCGAGGGTCGCGGTGCTGAGCCGACGACAGAGGTATTCGACGATGCGGATCGCGATCACCGAGACGGCGAGAGCAATCACCGCCGGAGCGGCGGCCGCAACCGGATTGCTGTGAGAGCTCAGCGCCCCACTGGTGGACGCGCCGACCAGCGCGACAACGGACACGGCGACGATCGAAACGTCGGCGACGACTCGGGAACGGCTACTGGCGGACCGCGGGGACGACGCCCCAAGTCCGGAGCTCCGCAGCAACCGCGTCGCGCTGAGACCCAGGACGGCGGCGATCGTCAGCAGCACGGCTCCGAAGCTGACGAACGTCCACGTGTCAAGCCCCACGGTGGTGCCTGGCGTGAACAGGATGGACGCGGCGATACGCACCACGACCCACGCGCCGACGATTCCCAGCACGGCTCCGATCGCGCACAGAACGGCCGGTTCGGTAATCGACACGGCGAGCAGGGTGCGTGGCGGGAATCCGCGCAGCCGCGCGACCCGCAGCTCCCCGCGTCGGAGATCGGCGCTGCGCAGCAGGACCGAGGTCAGCACCCATATCGCCAACAGGATGAGCTGAAGGGCGGCGACCGCGACGATCGTGTTCATCAGGCTCCGCTGATGGAGGGTGCGGGAGAGCAGCGCTGGGAGGCCGGTTTCGATCGTGAAACCGGCGTCCAAGGCCTGCCGCTGCATCCCGAGCACCGCCTGCGAGAGGGCCGAGCCATTCCCGATGCCGACCAGCCCGCGACGCAGCCGAGTCTGGGTGACAGGCAGGGCGACGTAGGTGGGGGGAACGACGGGGGAGACGGCGAAGGTGGCCGGCGTGGCCACGAACAGATCGTCGACCTGAAGGAGGAGGCGGGGTTTGCCGGTGCCGATCCCGAACGGGAAGTACGTTCCCGACTCGCCGAACCAGTAGGGGCTGTTGAGGTTCGGGACGCGGAACACGCCGGTGATCCGGAGGCGGACCGGACCCCGAAAGTCGCGATCCGAGACGGCGAGCGTGGACCCGACGGAGACCCCGAGCAGTCTCGCCGTGCGGTCGCTGACGACCGCGTCCCGAGGACCGGCTCGACACCCGCCGGCGCTGAAGTGGACGATCGAGCACATGCCGGTGCGGTAGGTCAGCCGGCTCGCATACTGGTGGCCAGCCGGGCTCGTGACGTTGAGGGTGGTCGACAGCGTCTGGACCGTGGCTCCGTAGAACCGAGTCAAGTTCCGGCGCTCCAGCAACGAGCGACGCTCGGCGGCAAGGCCCTCGAGCGTCGCCGGGTGACCCGGCACGCGGGCCAGCTCGAAGCCGGTGTCGTGGAACCCGGCCGTGGCCACAGCCCGTCGGACCAGGGAATCACCGCCGGCGCGAAGGAAGAGCGGCCCGACGATCGCGGTCCCGACCGCGATCGCGGCGGTGATGACAATGAGCACCGAGCCCATCAGTCGCCAGCGGGTACCGCGGACCAGCACGGACCGCGACCAGCCTTTCACCCCTCTATCGAGAATCGCTGGCTCTTCGGTTTCGGATGGCGTTGCTGCTCAAAACGCGACGCAGGCTAATCGACATCGCGGCGAACGCGAGCCGACAAGCTGGGCCGGTAGTCAGCCGGTCGGTCGGTAGTCCAGGTGAACCACGCCGTTGTCGTAGACCTCGCTGGTGCCCAGCGAGAACTTGCTCGTCGGCTGGCCGTCGGCAAACAGCTTCAGGCCAGAGCCAAGGGCGAGCGGATACACGAACAGGTGCAGCTGATCGACGAGCCCGTCGGCCAGCATCGCCCGCACGAGCCGGACGCTGCCGCTGACGTACAGGCCGGCGTCGGTCCGCTCCTTCAGAGCCCGGATGGCCTGCGGGTCATATGGGCCGAGGATGCTCGAGTTGTTCCAGTCCACGGTGTCCAGCGTCGAGGTGACCACGTACTTGGGGGACTCGTTCATGAACGGAGCGCCGGGATCCTCGTCGGCGGTCCGGCCCGACCAGGCGGGGGCGAACATCTCATAGGTCTTGCGGCCGAGCAGAAGGCCGCCGGTGGAGCCCATGACGCGCGCGATGGACTCACCCATCTTCGGGTCAAAGCCATATTCCATCGTCCAGCTCGGCGATTCGACGACGCCGTCGACGGTGATGAACTCGTGTACCAGGATGTCGCCCATGACCGGCTCCCCTCAATTGGCTATTTAGCGCGTCCACCCTTCCAGACGGGCTCCGGCGTGCCAAATCATCGGGACGAGGGAGCGGATGCCGCCGCGATCAGATCCCGGCCGCGGCCCGCGCGTCAGCCGGATCGGGATAGTGGACCATCTCCACCACTCGCCCGTCGCGGAACGTGGTCACGTTGGCGGTCAGCCCTCCGCTCTCACCATCGCCGACCGGACGCATGATGACCACGACCTTGTCCCCGGCTTCGATCACGTCCACGAGCTCGCCGATGCCGCTCCGTCCACGCGCTCGGCCCATGAACTTGAGGGCCTGGCGGCGGCTGTGGCAGGCACCGGGCGCGTCCGGGTCGCCGCCGTGCCATTTCACGTCCGGATCGAGCAGCTCGCTGATTGCGTCGAGCTCACCGCGCAGGACGGCCTCGTAGCCGCGCCGCACGAGCTCCGCGTTTGATTCGGTCATGACCCGAGTCTCTCACCGTGGGCAACCTCCGCCGCTCGCGCGGCCTAGGATGAGCCCATGACCGGCAAGACCGTAGACGAGCTGCTCGCCGCGGCCCGGGCGCAACTGCGCCGGCTGGACCCGGCGGCGAGCCGCGACGCCCAGCAGGCCGGGGCCACGCTGATCGATATCCGCAGCGATAACCAGATCGCCGCCGACGGAAGGATTCCGGGCGCCCTGGTCATCCCCCGCAACGTGCTCGAGTGGCGGCTGGATCCAAGCAGCGGAGCCAGCCACCCCGACGCCCCCGGCTTTGAGGACCAGGTCATCGTCGTCTGCGACGCGGGCTATGCGTCGAGTCTGGCCGCGGCCACGCTCCAGGAAATGGGCTTCACCGAGGCGACCGATCTTGACGGTGGTTTTCAGGCCTGGCGCTCCGCCGGGCTGCCGGTGAAACCGTCCGCTGACTGAGCCGCGAGAAGCCGGGCGCGAGCCTCGGTGCGGCGACCGTCTGACCAGATCCTGGCCTCAGTAGCCTGGTAACGGTTCGATCAACGGCAAGGGAGTCGGTGCGGATGGATCGCAAGTGGTGGACCTTGGTGGCGGTGTGCGTGGGCACCTTCATGCTCCTGCTCGACGTCACGATCGTCAATGTCGCCCTGCCGGCGATTCAGGTCTCCCTGAAGGCGAGTTTCAGCGACCTGCAGTGGGTTGTCGATGCCTACTCGCTGGCGCTCGCCGCCCTCCTGCTGACCACGGGCTCGCTGGCTGATCTGTTCGGCCGCCGGCTGGTCTTCATGATCGGCCTGGTCATCTTCAGCCTCAGCTCGCTGGCCTCGGGCCTGGCTTCGGATCCGCTGTGGCTCAACATCGCTCGGGGCGCCCAGGGCGTCGGCGGCGCCGCGATGTTCTCCACTTCTCTTGCGCTGCTCGGCAGTGCCTTTCAAGGGCGCGAGCGGGGCACCGCCTTCGGGGTCTGGGGCGGGATCACGGGCCTGGCCGTGGCGATCGGACCGGTCGTGGGTGGTGCTCTGACCACCGGGCTGTCGTGGCGCTGGATCTTCCTCGTCAACGTCCCGATCGGAGTCGTGGCCCTGGTCCTGTGCGCGCTGCGAGTCGACGAGTCTCGCGAGCGCGGCGAGCACCGGCTCGACCCGATCGGCGCGGTCACCTTTACCGGCGCGCTCGGCGCTCTCGTCTACGCGCTGATCAAGGGCAACAGCCTGGGCTGGAGCTCGACGGTCATCGAGGCCTGCCTGATCGGCTCGGTCGTGCTTCTGATCGTGTTCCTGATCGCCGAGTTCGTCCAGGGCGAGAACGCGATGTTCGATCTTCGCCTGTTCCGCAAGCCGACCTTCACCGGGGGGGCGATCGCGGCCTTTGCTCTATCGGCGGGCCTGTTTGCGATGCTGCTCTATCTCACCCTCTACCTGCAGGACGTGCTGCGCTTCTCCGCCTTTCAGACCGGCCTCAGGTTGCTGGTGCTCTCGGGCGGGATCATCCTCACCGCGACCCTCTCCGGGAGGCTCACCGCACAGGTACCGATTCGCTTCCTGATCGCCCCCGGCCTGGCTCTGGTCGGCGTGGGCCTGCTGCTCATGCGTGGCCTCAACGCCAGCTCGGACTGGACTCACCTGATCCCCGGATTCATCGCGGCCGGCGCGGGCACCGGCTTCATCAACCCCCCGCTGGCCTCGACGGCGATCGGCGTCGTTGCACCGCAACGGGCGGGTATGGCCTCGGGCATCAACTCGACCTTCCGCCAGGTTGGCATCGCCACCGGCATCGCCGGTCTGGGCTCGGTCTTCTCCCACAAGGTTCGCACCGACATCGAGTCGCTACTCGGTAACGCTCCCCACATCACCGCTCCCACCGCGCACAGGCTCGCCGAGAGTGTCGCCCAGGGCGGCGGGGTCGGTGGGGGGTTGAGCAAACTACCGGCCGCCGCGCGCCCGGTCGCGATCCACGCCGTTCGCTCGGCCTTCGTGGCCGGCCTGAACGAGATCTTCTTGATCGGCGCCGCCCTGACGCTCGTCTCCTCGGTGCTCACGCTGTTTCTGATCCGCAGCCGCGACTTCGAGGTCGGCGCGGCCCGCGGGCCCTCCGCTGGCGCCGAGCCCGCACAACAGCCCGCGCATGCGTCCTTAACCGAGTCCGCAAAATCCGTTTAGGGTCCGTTCAAGGCCGGTGACGACCTTGGACGTACATGGACGCGGGGTCTTACGGCTTCCGGCGCGCACGCCGTATATCGAGCCGCGGGTGGCGAGCCCGCTCCCGGTTTCGCCGCCTCGCGCCGGCGCTGGTGGCCTCGACGCTTCTCGTCTTCGGGCTCGTGGCGGTCTCGGGGCTGGTCGGCGCCGCAGACTCTGACCAGCAGCGGGTGCCGCAGGCCACTCTGACCCTCGTCCCTGGCGCCGCCGCGCTACCCATCCCCCGTTCCTATCTCGGGCTGTCCACCGAGTACTGGGCGCTCCCGCTGTACGCCCGTCACCTGGCCACGTTCGAGCGCGTCCTCGAGCTGATTCACGTTCCCGGGGACGGCCCAATGGTGCTGCGCGTGGGCGGCGATTCGGCCGATCACGCGTTCTGGGATCCGCGACTGCGGACCCTCCCGCCCTGGGCATTCAGCCTCACGCCCGAATGGACCGAGCTGACGGCGAGCATCGTGCGGCGCCTGGGCGTGCGGCTGATCATCGACCTCAACCTGATCACCGACACCCCGGAGACGGCCGCAGAATGGGCGCAGGCCGCCGAGTCCCGACTCCCCCGCCACAGCATTCTCGGTTTCGAGATCGGCAACGAACCCGACATCTACAACCGGATCGGCTGGCAGCGTGTCACCGCCGGTGACCTGGTCTCGGGCGACGTTCTGCCGACCAGGATGACGACGCGCGACTACCTCGACGACTTCCGCGCTTATTCCTCGACCCTGCGCGAGGTGGCCCCGCATCTGCCGCTCGTCGCCCCCGCGCTGGCCGAGCCGCGCGCTCACTGGCGCTGGGTACGCGCCCTGCTGGCCGCGCGGCCGCCCGGGCTGAGCATGATCAGCGTCCATCGCTACCCGTACTCGGCCTGCGTGCGACGCCGCTCGGCGAGTTTCCCGACCATCAACCGAATTCTCAGTCCCCACGCCAGCACGTCCCTGGCCGCCGGGCTGGCGCCGATGATCTCCGCCGCGCACCGAGCCGGACTCCCGTTCCGGATAACCGAGCTCAACTCGGTCACCTGCGGAGGCCGGCCCCACGTCAGTGACGCGTTCGCGACCGCTCTGTGGGCGCCGGACACGCTGTTCGCGCTGCTCCGGGCCGGGGCCGACGGCGTCAACCTGCACGTCCGCGCCAACATGATCAACGCGCCGTTCGCCTTCACCCGCCACGGCCTGTTCGCGCGCCCCTTGCTCTATGGCCTGGTCATGCTCTCACGCAGCCTGGCCGGCGCGAGCGGGCTGGTGGCTTCACACCTCCGAGCGCCCGGCTCCGTGCACCTCAACGCGTGGGTCGTCCGGGCCCGGAATGGTGCCCTTCGCGTCCTGGCCGTCAACAAGGGCCGGCACACCGTCCGCCTCTGGCTTGCCCTGCCCGGGCGGAGGTCGGCCACCGTCGAGCAGCTGCGGGCGCGCGGTCCGGGCGCCCGCTTTGGGGTGACGTTGGCCGGTCAGCGCATCGGTCCCCGCGGGCAGTGGCTGGGTCCCGAACGCACGGGCTCGGTCGCCCGCTCGCAGCATGGCTACCCGGTCCTGGTTCCGCGCGACAGCGCCGCCCTGATCACCGTCCCGGTAGCCCCGCCGGACGTCTCCGCCCCGGTCTCGAGCCAGACGCCGATCAGCTGAGCTCGGACTGACGCCGAGTTGACGCAACTTCGCGTCCGAAATCCGTGTTCATGACCCGCGGAAGTCAAC
>DASXHG010000316.1:0-2886 GCA_036488625.1 Solirubrobacteraceae bacterium
ACGAGAAGGTGGCCCGGCTGCACCTGGACGCGCTCGGCGTGCGGCTGACCGAGCTGACGGCCAGCCAGGCCTCGTACCTGGGCGTGCCCGTCGACGGCCCGTACAAGTCTGACCACTACCGCTACTAGCAATAAGGCAAGAAATGGCGCGAGCGTCGCTCCCGGCGTATGACGTAGCCGACCTCGCGCTGGCTCCCGAGGGCGAGGCCCGGATCGAATGGGCCGGGGGCCAGATGCCGGTCCTGGCGCGGCTGCGCGAGCGTTTTTCCGCCGAGCAGCCGCTGGCCGGGGTGCGGATCGCGGCCTGCCTGCACGTGACCGCGGAGACGGCAAACCTGGTCCGCGCGCTGCGGGCCGGGGGAGCCCAGGTCGCGCTGTGCTCGGCCAACCCGCTGTCGGCCCAGGACGACGTCGCCGCCGCGCTGGTCCTCGAGGACGGGATATCGGTACGCGCTGTGCGCGGTGAGGACCCGGACACCTACGTCGAGCACGTGCTCGCCCTGCTCGACGAGCGCCCCCAGGTGACCCTCGACGACGGGGCCGACCTGCTCGTGACCGCTCACGCCAAGGGCGGCGAGCTGCTGGACGGGCTGATCGGCGGGACCGAGGAGACCACGACCGGCCTCGTCCGGCTGCGCCGGCTCGAGGAGGACGGCAAGCTCCGCTGTCCGGTTCTGGCCGTCAACGAAGCCCGTACCGAGCGAGCCCTGAACGACCGCCACGGCACGGGGCAGTCGGCGCTGGACGGGATCGTGCGCGCGTCCGGCGTCCTGCTCGCCGGTCACACGGTGGTCGTGCTCGGCTACGGCTGGGCCGGGCTGGGCGTGGCCGAGCGCGCACGCGGGGCCGGGGCGGTGGTGATCGTCTGCGAGGTCGACCCGCTGCGGGCGCTCGAGGCCCGGATGGCCGGCTATGAGGTCATGCCCTCGCTGCAGGCGGCCGAGCGTGGCGATGTGTTCGTGACCGTGACCGGCTCGCGGGGGGTGCTCGGGCGTGAGCACTTCGAGCGCATGAAGGACGGCGCGGTGCTGGCCAACGCCGGTCACTTCGACGTCGAGCTCGATCTCGATGAGCTGCGCGAGGTCGCCGTGGGCGGCGTGCGCGAGGTCGCTCGCCTGGTCGAGGAGTACCGGCTGGCCGACGGGCGGCGGCTGAACCTGCTGGCCCGCGGGCGGGTGGTCAATCTGGCCGCTGCCGAAGGGCATCCGGCGGCGGTCATGGACGTCTCCTTCGCGCTGCAGGCGCTGGGCGTCGAGGAGCTCGTCAAGCGCGGAACCGAGCTGGGGCCGGGCCTGCATCCGGTGCCGGCGGCGATCGACCGAGAGGTCGGACGGCTGAAACTGGAGTCCCTCGGCGTCCAGATCGACACGCCGACCGCCGCCCAGCGCAGCTACCGGGAGTCGTGGGGCTGACCCCGGAGCTGCCTCGGACGGCGGCGGCGGCGGGCGGATTCGTCGGCGGGGGTTGCACGCCCGCCGACTCCGGGTAGGTTTCACAATTGACCATGGCCGGCCAGGGACAGCTTCGGGGCGGGATCGATCTTGGGGGAACCAAGATCGAAGCGGTCGTCGTCGATGAGGACAACCAGGTCATCGGCCAGGCCCGCGAGCAGACCCCCACCTCAGGCGGTCCCAGCGCCGTCGCCGCACAGATGGCGGAGGCCATGCGGGCCGCGGCCAAGGCCGCCGACACCACCAGCAGCTCGCTGGAAGGGGTCGGGGTCGGCTCCCCCGGCGACGTCGACGAGGCGGCGGGCACCGTGGCCAACGCCGGCAACCTGCCCGATTGGACCGACGCCTTCCCGCTGGGCGCCTTTTTGTCCGAGCGCCTGGGCACGCGGGTCCTGATCGGCAACGACGTCCAGGTCGCGACCCAGGCCGAGTTCGACCTCGGTGCCGGCAAGCCCTACGAGTCGGTGCTCGGCGTGTTCTGGGGCACCGGGGTCGGTGGCGGCCTGATCCTCAGCGGCCAGCCGTGGCTGGGCCGGGGCGGCGCCGGCGAGATCGGTCACATGGTCGTCAAGCGCGGAGGCGCTCGCTGTCCCTGTGGGCGGCGCGGCTGCATGGAGGCCTATTCCGGGCGGGCGGCGATGGAGGCCCGCGCGCGGAACGAGCTCGAGAAGGGCGCCAAGACCGACCTGTTCAAGCTGATGGAGGAGCGCGGCCGCAGCCGTCTGACCAGCGCCGTCTGGGCCAAGGCCCTGGATCAGGGCGACCAGCTGGCCACCGAGCTGATCGAGCGCGCCGTCAAGGCCCTGGGCGCGGGCATCGCCTCGGCCGTCAATCTGCTCGATGTCGAGGCGGTGATCCTGGGCGGCGGCCTCGGCGTGCGCTTCGGTCAGCCGATGGCCGAGCGCATCTCGACCGAGATGCATCCTCACCTGTTCAACGACACCCGTCCCCCCGCGGTCCGCGTGGCCGGGCTCGGCGATCAGAGCGGCGGGATCGGCGCGGCGATGCTGGTCTCGGGCGGCGTGTCAGCGCCCGCCGGCTAAGCCTCGTTCAGGAAGCTGATGACGAGCTCCCGGAACTCCTCCGGGGTCTCGAGCGGTGCCAGGTGTCCGGCCCCCCGGATGACACTTAGACGCGAGTCGGGGATGGCGGCGGCGAGCTGATCCGCGCCGGCGGTGAAATCGACCATGTCGTGCTCGCCGGCCAGGATCAGCGTGGGAATGGTCAACGCCTGCAGGGCCGCCGGGTCCTTTTCCAGGGGGTCTGTTGGTTGCGGCAGGTCGAGGTCCTCTAGCTCGTACACGCGCCGCTGCATGGCCGCGACCCGTTCGCGCAGCTCGGCCGGAGCGTCGGGCAGCGTCCAGGCCGCCAGCACCGCTTGCACGGCCGCCTCTGGTCCCCCGGCGTCGAACTCCTCCTCCTCGCGGGTCCAGACC
>DASXHG010000323.1:0-1744 GCA_036488625.1 Solirubrobacteraceae bacterium
AGGGGACGTGTTGACGGTTCCCGATCCGGGACTGCGGCCGACCCACCTGATCGACACCCAGCTCGCCTTCGCTGATCGAGAGCCCGAGCACGGCGATCGAGTCCAGATCCACCACGGCACCCGGGAGACCCCGGCAAGGCTCGCCTGGCTAGGAGGCAGGTTCTGGCAGCTGAGACTGGAGCAACCGTTGGTACCCGCGCCCGGAGACCGGCTAGTGGTAAGACAAATCGCCCCGCCCGACACCCTGGGCGGCGGCAGAGTCCTCGAGGCCCATCCCAAGAAGCACGGACCGAGCCGGGAGCTGCTAGCCGACCTTGAACGCCGAGCCAGGGGAGAGCTGACCCATGAACCTTCAGAGGTGGTTGGTGAGCGGCTTCGGAAAACTCGCGTCCGCAGGTTTGAAGAGGCCGCTCGCCAACCGCCCCCCAAACCTCTCTCGGAGTCGGCACACCAGCTGGAGCAGCGGTTACGCGACGGAGGGCTGGAACCCCCGCTGGATTCAGAACTCGACCCGGACGACCTGGCCGCGCTGAGGGAAGCCGGAAGCGCGATCCGGGTCTCCAGGAACCTTCACTACCACCGCGACGCCCTGGCCCAAGCCCGGGAGCGGATCATCGCGCTGGCCGGACGCCACGGTGGCGCGATCACGCTCGCGACCCTCCGCGACGAGCTGGGAACCTCGCGCAAGTTCGCCCAGGCGCTGCTCGAGCATTTCGATTCGGAGAAGCTCACGGTCCGCCGCGGCGATGAACACGTGCTGCGCAAACCCCCGCGCGGTCTGTAGATTCACCAATCATGCCAACCAGCGTGGTCACCGGCGGGGCCGGCTTCCTGGGCTCTCACCTCTGCGAGGAGCTGCTACGCCGCGGCCACCGTGTGATCTGCGTAGACAACCTCGAGACGGGCTCGCTCAGCAACATCGAGCACATCCGCTCCGATGACTTCGTGACCCTGAATCTGGACATCATCGAGCCCTACTTCATCGAGGAGCCGGTCGACTTCGTCTACCACCTGGCCTCACCGGCGTCGCCGATCGACTACCTGCGGCTGCCGCTGCACACGCTCAAGGTGGGCTCCTACGGGACGCATCACACGCTCGGGCTGGCCAAGAAGCACCGGGCCCGGTTTCTGATCGCCTCGACCAGCGAGGTCTACGGCGATCCCAAGGTGCACCCGCAGCCCGAGTCCTACTGGGGCCACGTCAACCCGATCGGGCCCCGCGGCGTCTACGACGAGGCCAAGCGCTACGCCGAAGCGCTGACGATGGCGTACCACCGCCAGCAGGGTGTCGACACGGCGATCGTCCGCATCTTCAACACCTACGGTCCCCGGATGCGCCCGCACGACGGCCGCGCGATCCCGACCTTCCTGCGCCAGGCGCTGCAGGACCGGCCGCTCACCGTCTTCGGCGAGGGCAGCCAGACGCGCAGCTTCTGTTACGTCGACGACCTGGTCCGCGGCATCGTCGCGCTCGCCGGGTCAGACGTCCACACGCCGGTCAACATCGGCAACCCGGACGAGTTCACCCTGCTCGAACTGGCGAAGACGGTGATCGAGGTGACCGACTCGCGCTCGGAGATCGTCTACGAGGCGCTGCCCACCGACGACCCCCAGCAGCGCCGCCCCGACATCGGCCGCGCCCGCGACCTGCTCGGCTGGGAGCCGGCGATCAAGCTCGACGAGGGCCTGCGCCGGACGATCGACCGGTCCGGCGTCGAGCGCCTCGTCGGCTCGCAGGACTGAC
>DASXHG010000407.1:0-10335 GCA_036488625.1 Solirubrobacteraceae bacterium
CGCTCATCCCAGTAGCGCTCTAGGCCGCGCAGGTCGCGGGCCAGCGCCTGTCCGGCGTCAAGCCCGCTCACGAGCTCGGCTCGGACGCCGGACAGATCGATGGTGGCCATAAACGCCCGAGCGGCGGGCCACAGATGCTCAATCACGCCGAGCCGTCCGAGCCAGCCCGGTCGGCGGTAGAGACCGTCGCGGCGACGGAATCGACGCTCCATCGCGGCATGGGCGCGGAGCGCTCGCGCGGCGTACTCAGCGGGGGAGGTCACCGCTTGACACCGAACCACGCAGTCGAGACTCAGGTTTCACAGCGGTCAGGATGCGTGCAGGCGATTTACCGCGTCCGGCACGCCCACTTCGGCGCTCGGGAAGCGTGGAAGCCACCCGAGTTCGGCCTTGATGCGGGCGTTGCTGCTGCGCGCCGACCGGACCACGGCTCGGACCGGATCGGGGCCAGCGGCCAGCCGCGCCAGCCAGATGGGGACACGGCGCGGCGCTCCCAGGCCGAGCGCGGTCGCCGTCAGCCCGACAAAATCCCGGTAGCGCACGGGCTGGTCGTCGACGACGTGGTAGATCGCCCCGGACGGTGCGCGCTCGAGGGCATCCGCGCAAGCGCTGGCCACATCCTCGACGTGCACGACATCCCAGAAGTTCTGGCCCGAGCCGACGACCGCGAACCGGCCCGGTTGCCGAAGCCGGCCGACGATCTCCTCCGCGTACCAGCCGCCGGGGCCGTAAACGTGGCTGGGACGCAGGATGACGTGCGCAAGTCCCGATTGCAGGACGAGTTCCTCGCCGTCCTGCTTGGAGCGACCGTATTCGGTTTCCACCGGCGGCCGCCGGTCCTCGGTCAGCATCTCGCCGCCCGCGTCGCCGGTCACGACCGTGGACGTGAACACGAAGCGTGGCACGCCAGCCTCGACCGCGGCCCCGAGCAGTCGTCTCGTGCCCTCGACATTCACCTCGCGCACACGCCGCGCGTCGCGCTGGGTGGCGATCTCGGCGGCCAGATGGACGATCGCTTCAGGCTGAGCCTGGCCCAATGCCTGCACCAGACTCGCGCTGTCGGTGAGATCGGCGATCACCGGGGCGGCGTCCGTGGGGGCGGACTCGGGCCTTCGCACCAGCGCGGATACCTGATGGCCGCGACGCTGGAGTTCGGCACACGCGAAGCCACCGAGGAAACCCGAGGCGCCGGTGACCAGAACCTTCATGGGCGCGAGCCTACCTCTATGGGGTCAGGGCGTGCCGAGGGGAGTGGGGGTGAAGCCTGCGACCCACTACCGTTGACTGGGCAACTGGTCAGCAGCGGAGAGGAGGCTCAGCCATGTCTGATGGAGCGGTCGTGATCGCCGGAGCTCACGGAAAGATCGGCCTTCGGCTGGGCCGGCTTCTGGTCGGGACCGGCCATACCGTTCGGGGAATCATCCGTAACCCTGATCAAGGCGCCGACCTCGAGGCGGTCGGCGTGACCCCGATCGTGTTCGACCTCGAGCACGACGATCGCGACCTCGCCGATGAGGTGACCGGCGCCACCGCCGCCGTGTTTGCCGCCGGCGCCGGGCCGGGCAGCGGCGACAAGCGCAAGGAAACAATGGACCGGGACGGTGCGATCCGATTGATCGAGGCCTGCCGGAAGGGAGAAGTGCAACGGTACGTAATGGTCAGCGCCATGGGCGCCCGCGACCCGGATCTCCCCGGCGACGGCTTTCCCGCATATCTCAGGGCCAAGGCCCAGGCCGACGCGGCCCTGATGCGGAGTGGGTTGCAGTGGACCATCGTCCGCCCGGGCGGTCTTACCGATGACCCCGGCACCGGACGCGTGACGGTGGGCGAAGAGCTATCCCGAGGCTCGATTGCCCGCGACGATGTCGCGGCCGTGCTGGCCGCGGTCCTCGCGACCCCGGCCACCATCGGGCGGGCGTTTGACGTGATCAGCGGCACAACCCCGATCGAGGAGGCGCTGGCTGCGCTCTAGGTGCGTGGCCTTCGAGCCGCTTGTGCGCGCGCTGTACTCTGGAGTGACCGGCGGCATCCGCGCCATTGGCAGCAAGGAGCAAGAACGAGATGACCAGACGAGCGGACCTGAGGGCCTCAGACGCCGAACGTGAGCATGTCGCATCGCTCCTTCGTCATGCGGCCACCGAGGGCCGGCTTGCGCCCGAGGAGCTTGACGAGCGCATGGGAGCCGCGCTGAGCGCCCGGACCTACGGCGAGCTTGACGCGGTCCTTTTTGACCTTCCGGCTTCGGCCCATCTGCCCGAGCGGCGGTCGCGCTCGATCGCCCGGCGTCCGGTGATGGCGCTCGCTGCCGCCACCGCCATCGTCATGGTGGTCGTCTTCGCGATCGTGTCCGCCCTAATTGGTTCTGGTCACGCCGGCCATCATGGCTTCGCCGACGGAGCGCCGATCATCTGGCTGGTCTGGGCGATCATCGGCTGGCGCTACTTCGCCCGGCGCTCGCATCGGGCCCGCTAGTCGCGACGCCGCCCATCGCCTATCGAGCCGTCGAATTCTGACTCCAGACACTGGAGGTGAGGCCGAGCCGATCGGGGGTAGGACGGCACCATGGCTGACTTGGAGGGAACCCGTTCGATCGAGATCGCCGCGCCGGCCGAGCGCTGCTTCGCCATCGCCGCCGACATAGATCATCTGCCGGAGTGGCACGGGGCGATGACGAAGGTCGAGGTGCTGGAGCGCGACGACGAGGGTCGGGCAACGGTGACCGACAGCGAGATGGATGCGACCGTCACGCGCGTGCGGATGCGTCTGCGCTTCAGCTACGACGAGCCTCATGGCCTGCGGTGGACGCGAGAGAGCGGGGATCTGCGGTCACTGGAAGGCTCGTGGCGCTTCGAGGACCGGGGCAACGGCCTGACCCTGGCCACTTACTCGTTGGAGATCGGAGTCGGGCGGCGCCTGGCGCTACTGGTCCGGACGGTCCGTGGGCCGGCGCGTGACCGCGTGGAGTCGCTGCTGGTCGATCGTCCGGTTGAGGGGCTGAAGGGCCGCGCCGAGGGGTCTGGCTGACCCGCGACGGCGTCCTACCAGTGGACCCCGCGGGTGACCTCGGCGAAGGCGCGCGCCGGCCCTGACAGCTTGACGGGCTCGGTCGAGTCCTTATCGCCCCTGGCAGCGGCGGAGTCCTCGAACAGCTGGAAGCCCTGGTTACGAACTCGGTCCATGATTCCGGGGCTCATCGCATCGGCGAAGGCGGCGATCTGGCCGAACGGGGGGCTGACCCGTCGCGGCCGGCGGATGATCGCCTCACAGAGAACCGCGGCGGCGTCGTCGGGAGTCAGGACCGGAAATCGCTGGTAGATCGTCGTGGCCTCGATCATCGGCGTGCGCACCAGCGACATGTGCACCGTGCAGAAACGCACGTCCTCGGCGTGGGTCTCGGCCTGCCACGCGTCGCAGAGGATGTCGAGCGCCGCCTTGGAGGCGATGTAGGCGCCGAACCGGGGGACCCGAGTGAGGACACCGATCGAAGAGACGTTGACGATCGTGCCGAACTCCCGCTCGCGCATCCCGGGAAGCAGCGCGAGCATGAGCCGAACGGGCGCGAAGTAGTTGAGCTGCATCGTGCGCTGGTAATCGTGCATCCGGTCGTAGGACAGCTCCAGCGACCGGCGGATCGATTTCCCGGCGTTGTTGACGAGGATGTCCACGCGCCCGAGGTCTGACTGGACCTGCTCGGCCATCGCGGCGATCGCGTCGAGGTCGGTGAGATCGCACGGGTAGACGTGGGCGCTGCCGCCGGCTGACTCGACTGCTTCTGCGGTCTGCTCGAGTTTCTCCCGGCCGCGAGCGACGAGAACGACCTCGCCCCCGGCGGCGCCGATCCGCTCGGCCGTGACCGCACCGATGCCCGACGATGCCCCCGTGATGAGGATGATGCGATCGCGCACGGCGTCTTCCAAGCTCCCGCCGCGCAGGGCATCGACCAGGTTCAGCGGATACAGAGGGCGGTTGCGCCCCAGCGAACTCGGCCGGTTGAGCGCATGGGAAACCGCCCCGACGGGTTTGCCGATCAAGCTGAGCGCGGTCTTGGCTGGATTCACTGCCGTGGAGTATCCCTTACGGGCACTGGGCCTGCGGCTGACGCGCCGCCCCCGGGCGACGTACCTGCCTCGACGGATGATCTAGAACCGTCACCGGGGTGCCTCGACGGATGATCTAGAACCGGGCATTCAGCTTCAGGCTCTCGTCGGCAGAGACGATCCAAGACCGGGTCCGGTGGTCTTCATGCGCCGTAGGAGGCGAGCCTCAACTGATCTCCAGGACCCCGAACCCGCCGCACGCTGAGGGTGGCCATCACCCGCGTCGCCGGATGACTTGGGCCTGGCGCCGAGCGGGGGAACGCGGGGCAGTGATGGTCGTCTTCGCTTTCATGCTCGTGAGCGCCATGGGAATGGCGGCACTGTCGGTCGATCTCCCCTCGTTTGACCAGGCCCAACGAGAAGCCCAGACAGCCGCCGACGCGGCGGTGCTGGCGGCGGTGCAGGATCTTCCCTCCGGGGCGGCCAAGGTCAACGCGGATGTTCAGAGCTACGTGGCCCAGAACGATCCCAATGTCCCCAGCACGATCCTGTCCTATCCCGGATGCATGACGGCCACCACGCCCGGAATCTGCATCAACTACCCCTACGACCAGAATGCCAGCCAGCTTCAAGTCAAGCTGATCACCACCAGTCCGTCGTACTTCGGCGGGCTGTTCGGCCTCAGTGCCGCCCACATCAGCGCCCAGGCGGCGGCCGGCGCCACGAGCTCCAATGTGGGCTCGGCGATCTTCGCCGACAGCACCACCTGCATCGGTGGTGGTGTTTCGATCACCGGGGGCACAAACACCATCAACGGTGCCACCTCCAGCAACGCGGGCCTGAGCATCACTGCCTCGGGCAACACGCTCGGACCCACGACGTACGGCGGCCCGAACCACTGTGGCTCCACCGTCGCCAGCGGTAGCGCGGTCAACCCTCCCACCGGGGCCACGCAGAACAACACGACCAGCCCGTGGCCGGAGGACTTCAGCTCCGCCTATCCCGCGGCCTGCACGCTGACCGCGGACAGCTGGACCTGGACCAACAGCAGCATGGCGATTCCCAGCGGGGTCTACTGCGCCAACACGTCGATAACGATCAAGGGCAGCTTTCTGACCGGAAAGGTCACGTTTATCGCCCCGACGCTCACCGTGTCCGGCAGCAGCCTCAGCTTCACCCCGGACTACAACGGCCTGACCTACTACCAGACCGGCACGACCGCGCTTCAACTGTCGGGCACGAGCATCAACTCGGGCGCCGTGTTCGCCCCCAACGCTTCCGTCATCATCACCGGCAGCGACATATCCGCCACCGGCTTTATCGAAGCGCAATCGGTGGTCATCAAGGCCACCGGCTTCACCTTCACCGGGAACGGGCCCAGTGCGTCGGGAGGATCCTTCGCGCTAATCGGCTAGCGCCGCCGCCTGAGGCTGCGTTTGGCAGCGTGCCGTTGGCCGACGGCCGCCGATTCTCGATCCAGCCTGAGAGCGCCTCCGGATCGGTGCTCGGGCGCCCGAGCAGAAATCCCTGGGCGGCGTGGAGGCCGAGATCCCGCACGGCCTGCAGGTCCGCGCGACGCTCGACGCCCTCGGCGATCACGGTGGCGCCCAAATCGCCAGCCAGTGAGACGAACGCGCTGGCGACCAGGGAACGGGCGCGGTCCTCAGCCAGTCCGTGGATCAGGGACCGATCGAGCTTGATGATGTCGGGCCGCAGCTCGAGTACGTGGCGTAGCGAGGCGTAGCCCGCGCCGGCATCGTCGACGGCGATCCGCAACCCTCGCTCGCGCAGCTGTGCAAGCTCACGGCGAAGATCGGCATAGCGCTCGATCGCGGTGTGCTCGGTGACCTCGACGACGAGTGAGGACAGGGATGTGTCCGTGCGGGCGTTCGCGCGGCGCGCCAGGGCCAGCAACGACCCCGGAGTGAGGTTGAGAGCCAGAAACTGCTCGCTCCCAAGCTGCTCCAGGACGGGCCAAGCCCTCCGGACCACGAGTTCCTCGAGCGCGAGACCGAGCCCGAAGCCTTCCGCCGCGGCAAAGGTCTCGTCGGGGCTCAGATACGGGGCGGGAAAACGGGCCAGCGCTTCGACTCCGACGCAGGCATCGGTGCGCAGATCGATGATCGGCTGATAGGCAACCCGGACAGACTCTGACTCGATCAGCGCCTCGACCCCGGCGCACAGCTCCTGGTTGGCCCTCAACTCATCAAGGCTGTGGACGATCATCTCGCCGAGCATCGTCATGAAGCGGACATCACGTGCCCCCAGCTCATGATCGGGCTCGCGGCTCAAGCCACAGAAGGCGCCGTACAACGTCCCGTCCGAGAGCCACAGGGGGACCCCGATATAGGAGCCGACGCGCGCGTCACCGGAGACCGGGAGCTCCCGGGGCGGCTGGTCCGTGCTCGTGTCGCAGACAAAGCTCGGGAGGGCCCCGGAAGCCAACATCTGGCAGTAGGGCTCCGCTACCGGGGCTGAGTTTTCGACGATATTGAAGGGCGCGGCATCGCCCGCGGCCGCGCGGTATACGAGTCCGCCGTCCATCAGCTCAGCAATGAAGACAACGTCGGGGCCGAGGTGTTGATGGGTCAGCGCCACCAGTCCGTTCAGCTCAGTCCGCTGCCGCTCGAGGTCGGGCACGACGCCCACAGTATCTCCGGACACGCCGACGCCCATTGCGCCGGGACCCGGTCTCACTTCGGCGCCGCTGAGCGCACAAGTTTGAACTCTGACTCTGCAGAAAAGCTCGGCCAGGGCCGGCGCTGCGCCGGCTCGGACGGGCCCACCGACTGAGAGAGGTGGCGGGCCGCTCGGTGCGACCCGCCACCCTGCCCTCAACGCCGGCTCAGTATGGGCGCCCGGCGTGTGTGGTCAGGCCGTAGCCGAATCGATACAGCGGGTTGTAGTGCGGGTCCCCGACGTTGATCGGCTCCTGCGCCAGCGTCCGCGGCCAGGACATCGGCAGCTTGCCCACGAAGGGGCGGGCGCCGAACAGCGTGTCCGCGACACCGGCGCCCTCGCTGCCCGGCAGCCAGGCGGCGACGATCGCGTCGGCCTCGTTGCGCTGGGGCGGATCGAGGATCAGCGGCCGCCCGGACACGATCACCATCACGCACCGCTTCGCCGCCGCGCAGACCTTGTCGACCGCGGCCTTGTCGGCGGCCGAGAGCTGCATGTCCTTGACCGGCCGCGGCACGCCCTTGTCACCAGGGTCATACGCCCACTGGGGTCCGAAGACGTCGCCGTAGCCCTCGGCGTACGGAGTCTCGCCGACGACCACGATGCCCGTCGCATCGTGGGGGATCGGGGCGGAGGCGTCCTGGCTGTAGGTCACGTTGCCGTGGGCCAGCTGGCGAACGCCGTCGAGGATCGTCGTGCCGGGGATGACGTTGGTCGATCCGCCCTGCCAGGTCAGCGTCCAGCCCCCGGCCTGGTTGCCGATGTTGTCGGCGTTCGAGCCGGCGACATAGACGTTGCCCCGGCGCTGGATCGGCACCGTGCTGCTGCTGTTCTTGAGCAGCACCTGGGACTCGGCGGCCGCCCGGCGGGCCAGCGCGTGGTGGGCCCGCGAGCCCACCTGGTTGATAAAGCGCCGGTTCGTGAACGGATGTTCAAACAGCCCCAACTGGAACTTCTTGGTCAGGATGCGGCTCACGGCATCGTTGATCCGGGCCATTGAGACCTGACCCGATTTGACCAGATCGGTCAACGTCGCCTCGAACTGTTCGAAGTTCGACGGCTGCATGAACATGTCGATGCCGGCGTTGACGCCCGCCTCCACCTTCTGGGCGAACGTGTAGGTCTCCGGATTGATGTGATCGATGCCGTTGTAGTCAGAGATCACGAAGCCGTTGAAGTCCATCGCGTCCTTCAGCCAGCCGGTGATCAGATCGCGGTTGGCGTGCATGTTGATCCGGTTGCCGAGCCCGTCCTCGGTCCAGTCGACGTCCGAATAGGACGGCATTACGCTGCCCACGTGGTGCTGGCGCACCGCGGTCACGTAGGGCGAGAGCGCGAGCCGGTTGAACGTCGCGTGATTGACCTCGTCGACGCCCTGGTCGATGGGGTAATTCCCCGTCGTCTGCATGTTCGACCCGGTCCCGTAGGTGGTCAGGCCGTCGCCCGCGAAGTGCTTGGCCGTGGCCAGCACGCGGTCGGGATCCGACAGATGTCCGGGAGGTCCCTGGAAGCCGTCGATCGCGGTCTCCATCTCGCGGACCAGCCCCGGGGTCTCGCCGAACGATTCGTAGGTGCGCCCCCAGCGGTCATCGCGAGCGACGCAGATGCAGGGAGCGAAGGCCCACTGAGGCCCCGTCGTCCGGGTCTCCTGCGCGGCGACGTGTTCCACGTCGCGGACGAGCGCCGGATCACGCGTGGCGCCGAGCCCAATGTTGTGGGGGAACACCGTGGCCCCGTACATGTTCCCGTCGCCATGGACGACATCGATCCCGTAGATCAAGGGGATGTGCAAGCGCGTGGCCAGGGCCGCCCGCTGATAGCGGTCGACCATGTTGGCCCATGAGGTCGGGGTGTTGGGCGTCGGCACCGAGCCGCCGCCCGAGAGCACGCTCCCGAGGCGGTCGGTGGTGATCTTTGACCCCTGGGCCGTCGGGGTGTCGACATTGGCCCGCTCGGCCTGCGTCATCTGCCCGATCTTCTCGGCCAATGTCATCCGTGACAGCAGGTCCGCAACGCGCTGCCTGACCGGCAGGCTCGGGTTCTCATACGGCAGCGTCCCCGTCGTCTGGCCGGTGGCCGGCCGACGGGCCGGCTTGGCCCCGTGCGGCCCTGTCGCGCCGACGGTTGGGGCGGCGACCGCCGCTACGGCGAGTACGGCGGCCGCCACGGCAAGTCCCCGGCTCACGAACGATCCGGATGAATGCATAGCTGGCTCCTCCCTCCTAAGTGGTCTGAGGAGGCGCGGGCTCGGCGGCCGCGCTGGCGCATCTGGCGTCGGCAACGGCGGAGCTTTAGCTCTCAGAACCCTCCGCCCCGGCTTGCTTCGATACCCACCGCTCGCCGGTGCCAAACCCACCGGCGTCGCATTGCTCGGCGCTAGGCCACGGCGAGATCGGGCAGCCCGAAGGTCGGCAGCACGTCGTGATCGGCGGGTGGGACTGGTGCGCGCGGGGAGGCAGCCAGCTGCTGTTCGAACAGCTCACCGGCGCCCGGCATCGCGCCCGGACCCGAGAGCCGGTAGCGCGGAGGGAGGAGGGGCCCGAAGACCAGCGCTTCGGCGAGCTCGGGCCAGTCAGCGACGCGTGGGGCCACGTCCAGTTCCTCGGCGAGCGTCAGGGCGAGAGCGTTGTGGGCATCGAGCGGTGGCGGCCCTTGGGCGATCGTCGCGCGCATCACGCGTTCGTCGGGCAACCTCACGTCACCGGCCCAGACGGCCATGATCCAGCGGGCCTGTAGTTCGAGCAGCGGGAAGTAAGGCCCCTGGGCCAGGAACTGGCCGATCACGGCCAAGCCGGGCAGGTCGGGATGAAAAGTCCTCTGATACAGGGCCGGACCGGCGCCGAGCACGTTCCGCAGATCGTGATCGAGGTACGGAATGTCGAGTTCGTAGCCGGTCGCGCAGATGATCGCTTCAAACCGCTCGGTTGACCCGTCCGCGAAGGTGACGTTGTCGGCGTCGACGCTGCTGATCGCGGGACGGCACACGATGCTGCCGTCGCGGATCTGGGTCAAATAGTCCTGGCACAACGAAAGGCCGGCTGTGCGAAGGTCGGGGTCGGGCTCGGGCGCTCCGAAGTCGGCCGGGTTTCCGGCCACGCGAATGATGCGCTCGCGCTGTCGTCGGCTCCACTCCTCAGAGCTGAGGTTGCGACGCTCGAGAGCGCCGAACAGCGTGTACCACTGCCAATCTGACGACACCCCGTCGACCACTTTCTGTATCACGTACCGTGGCTTGCGAAACGCCGAGACGACCGGCGTTGCGGGGGCGAGGTCGGAAGCGATCTCAAGGCCACTGATCCCGTTGCCGTAGACCAGCGTCCGCCGGTCGCGGAAGCGTTCGGCGCCTGCGTAGTCAAAGGCATGGATCACGTCTCCGTTGAACTGGCTCAGCGCTGGGGGCACGTAAGGCTTGCGGAACCGCCCTGATGCGACCACCACGCCGTCGAAAGGCTCCCCGTCTACCTCCCAGCGTGGCCGGACCTTCGTGACGCGGCTGTTGAGCCGGATCCGCTCGATCACGCCGAAGCTGCGTGCGTAGGTGTGTAGGTACTGATGCACCTGCTCGGCAGCCGGATGCAGCGGGTGGTCAGCGGGAGCCGGAAAGTCTGAGAAGGCGGTC
>DASXHG010000416.1:0-2616 GCA_036488625.1 Solirubrobacteraceae bacterium
CCCGCCGCGTCGCTGAGTTCAGGCAATTACAGCTCCTGGCAGGTCACCCCGTCACTTCCCCTGGGCTCGGTCCTTCAGCCCGGCCAGACAGTGACCGTGCAGTTCGTCTTCGCGGCCGGCTCAGGCTCGGCGTGGGAGATCGATGACGTACTTTTGGACCCGTATGCCAAGTAAAGGTGACACGGGAGCGGCGCCGCGCGGGCGTCGCTCCCAGTCGTCTTCTTTTCACTAACCACTACTTTTACGCTGAGAGGAACACGGAGGTTCATCGCATGCACGAAAGCGGGCTAGAGGACGCAAGGTCCACTGATCCGGTCGAGCGACTGCTCGAGGATTCGTGGGAGCACCGCGGTGAACGGGCCAGCCATCGCGAGCTCGTGGTCGAGGCGCTCGCCGCCGGCGGGTTCCTGCTCGTCGCGGTGCCGCTGGCCATCCCGGCGCTCCTCCTGCATCCCGTCGACCCCTTCCTGGTCGCGCTTCTGGTCAGCCTCTACGCGCTGGTCGCCGGAGCGATCAGGTTCCCGATCGGGGCCGGCTACATGGTCCCGTCCTATCTGATCCTGGTTCCCATGCTGCTGCTGTTGCCCCCGGCAACGGTGCCCATGTTCGTGGCCTTGGCCCTCGTGTTGGCCAGCATGGTCCGGTGTCTCGCCGGCCGGGTCTCGGCCGAGCACATCCTGTTCTCGGTCCCCAATGCCTGGCACGCGCTCGGGCCGGCGCTGGTCCTGCTCGTGATCCCGCCCACGCATGGCACCGTCGCCACCGCGGCCGTCTACCTGGCCGCATTCGTGGCCAGCTGTGTGGTCGACTTCGCCACCTCAACCCTGCGCGAATCGGTCGCGCTCGCCGTCGCCCCGCAGCTGCAGCTGCGCGTGGCCGCTGTCGTGTGGCTGGTGGACGCCTGCATCGCCCCGCTGGGCCTGCTGCTGGCCCACGTCGCCCGCCACAGCCATCTGTCGCTGCTCATGGCCCTCCCCTTCAGTGCGCTGCTCTGGATCCTCGAGCGCGAGCGCAGCGCTCGGATCGCCCAGGCTCAGGTGCGTCTGGAGCTGGTCGCCCGCGAGCGCACCCGCCTGCAGGCCGCCGTGCGCCGCCTCGGCGATGCCTTCGCGGCCAAACTGGACCTCAGCGCCCTCGTCGGGATCGTCCTCAACGGCTCACTTGAGGCCATGGACGCCGACGCCGGCCAGCTGACCCTCGCCGTCGGTGACCGCTCCTCGCTGACCGAGACCACGGGCGAGTCCGCCCACGCCCTGATCCTCGAGACGATCGGGCTCGCCACGCGCGAATCGGGACGGCCGACCCAGGTCGAGCAGAACGGCGTCTGGGCGTTGGCCCTGCCGATCAGCTTTGCCAGCGAGGGCGAGACCGGACGCGGAGCCCTCACGGTGACCCGCCGCTCGCGCGAATTCCGGGACGACGAGCAGGCGCTCCTCCACGGCCTCGTCAAGCGGGCCGAGATGGCCATCTGCGAGATCCTCGGCCACGAGGCCCTGCATGAGCAGGCGGTCACCGATCCGCTGACCGGCCTCGGCAACCGCCGCAAGCTGTCGGCCGAGCTCAATGATCGCCTCGTCGGCGCCGCCGGCGCCGAACCGGAGCCGTTCTTGCTGCTGCTGTTCGACCTCGACGGCTTCAAGGGCTACAACGACACCTTCGGGCATCTCGCCGGTGACGCGCTGCTGGCCCACCTCGGCGGTCGTCTGGCCAACTCGGTGGCCCCCGACGGGACCGCCTACCGGCTCGGCGGCGACGAATTCTGTGTGCTGCTCCCCGCCGTCCCCGGGGACATGCAGGACCAGGTCGCCGGCGCCGCCGCTGCGCTCTCGGAGCGCGGCGAGCGGTTCTCGATCGGTGCCTCCTGCGGGGCGGTCCTCCTCCCCCATGAGGCCAGCACTCCGGACTACGCCCTCCAGCTCGCCGACCAGCGCATGTACGCCCGCAAGCAGGGCCGCCCCTCCGCGGTCCGCGAACAGACCCGCGACGTGCTGCTGCGGATCATGCACGCCAAGCAGCCTGGACTTCCCGACCACTCCTCGGGCGTCGCCGATCTCGCCATCCAGGTCGGACGGCGATTGGGGATGGGGGCCGAGCAGATCGACGAGCTGGCCCGCGCCGCGGAACTGCACGACATCGGCAAGGTCGGCCTGCCCGACGCCATCCTCGACAAGCCGGGTGCGCTCGATCCCGATGAGTGGGAGTTCGTGCGCCAGCACACGATCCTCGGCGAGCGCATCCTCAGCGCCGCTCCGGCCCTGCGTCCGGTGGCTACGATCGTGCGCGCCAGTCACGAGCGCTGGGACGGCCGCGGCTACCCGGATCGGCTCGGGGGCGAGGAGATCCCGCTCGCGGCTCGCATCGTCGCCGTCTGCGACGCCTATGAGGCGATCACCAGCGACCGCTGCTATCGGCGCGCTCGGAGTACGGAGGTCGCCCGTAAGGAGTTGATCCGCGAGGCGGGCCGCCAGTTTGATCCTCAGGTCGTGGCCGCCTTCCTCGAGGAGCTCGAGCAGCCCGACGAGCTCCTCGTGCTCACCGTCAGCCCCGATGACGAGCAGGCTCAGGAGCTCGGCGGACAGGTCGCTGAGTTCTTCCTCCCGATGCTCGAGAGCCGGA